>MHWA01000007.1:2368-35549 GCA_001825335.1 Candidatus Zambryskibacteria bacterium RIFCSPLOWO2_01_FULL_35_19 | reverse complement strand
TTTTAAGTATTCGTCTCTGGTAACATGTTGGGCTTTAAATGGTCCTTGAAACAATACTCCACTTCTATTATATTTTTTATTAAAATACATAGAATAAGCTGTTAATAATTTTTTCATAAAATTACTGACCGAAAATTCATCTTTAGTTCTTATTAATAAATGAAAATGATTTGGCATCAAGCAATATGCTCCTATGTCAACCAGAGTATCTTCACGGTCATAATTAAATCTTTTTTTCTTGCTTATGGAACGCAAAACTATCCTTTTTGTAGAATTAAATAAATACAAAGATTCTAAAAATCTTTGGTAATCGTTTGTATTATTAAAAATTTTTATTTTCTCGGTGCCTCGATTATATATATGAAAATATTCACCTGGTGCAAAACTCACTTTTCTTTCCATCTTTAAATTATACCAAGGACTCTCCTTGGTAGGTATTTTTATGGGGATAAATATATCAAATTAGCTAGATACTACCAAGGAGAGTCCTTGGTAGTGGAGAGTAAAATGGGTGGGGATAATTAAAATACTATACTTTTTATTTTCTCTATTACTTTATCTATATCATTCTTAATTTCATTATTCGTAAATCTTAGAATTTTAAAATCAAGCTTGGTAAAATATTTATCTCTCACTAGTTGCTTTTTTACGCAATTCTCTTCTTCTTTCTTTAAATTTTACTAAATTGTAAATTTTAACCATTTTATTTTGCTTTTAATAACCTCACCCCTCACTTCGTGTAGCCCTCTCCTTAATTAAGGAGAGGGGCAGACATTCTTTACATTATATCAAACTCTAGATTGGGTGAGGTTTTTTAAATAGTTATAAATAAAAAACAAAACCACTAAACAAAAAACCACCCGAGAGTGGTTTTTTGTTAGTCATCCTTATGTTAAACCTTTCGGTAAAACATAGGGTTCACAAGAGACTAAATTTAACTTAAGGGAAGCTTACATCAGATGTTCTCCAGTCAACTTCTCCAGCCATAAAGGTTGAAGACTGAAGAGTACCACTTGAGTTGCTCCAGTTAATCTTTTCAAGACCAACCGAGTAAAGTCCACTACTTACAGCAGATCCAGTCGCATCTCTACCAGGAATCTGGAAGGTTACTGGGATTGTTACTGAGTCACCTTCGGACAAAGTACAACCGTTTGTAAGTCCTGAAGTACTACAATTACTTGGGATTGTGAATGAGGTTGAAGTAGCGTTATTTACACTACTTGCAATACCGCCATCATACAATACAAAGCTGTTTGTAGCGCCAGTTTTACCGAATACAGGAGTTGCAGAAGCGACAGTACCCAAGATCACATCACTACCAACAGCTTTAACCTTAACATTGAAGGTTGCGGCTAAAGTAGATGTTGATACAGGTGTGCCGTTTGTTTGAGCAACACCAGATGTAGTAATACTCTTGGAGACCAAAGTAACTTCAGCGCCAGCGTTTCTAACACCAATTTGGTAACCAGTAGCTGAACCTGTTAGATAAGTACCAATTGTAACGGTATCACCTAAGCTATTCTCAGCTGTCATACCAGTTGAAGAAGCGGTGGCTATAAAGTTTTGAATTGTAGAGTTTGCACTTCTAATATCAACTTTAACAGTCAAAGTCTTTGTGGTGTTTTTTGGAATTAAGAAGTCGATATTACTGAATGTAGCGTAACGTGTTGTTGCACTTGTAGTATCAAGTTCTGTTGAACCTTCAAGAAGAGTAACAGAAGTTGAAGCTGTTGCACCTCCAGCACCTGTTGCCGCTATATCAAGAATAAAGTCTGTAAGAAGAACATCATCTTTTTCAGCCTTCAAATCGAAGACCAAAACAGTTAAGTTATCTAACTCGTCATCTGCTGAACCGCCATCAGCCACGACAGTAGTCTTATTAGGTGAAGAGCTGTTTAGAGAAACTTTCAAAGTCGCAGTTTCAGCTAATTCTGCACTGAAGGATGTTGAACGGTTTGACAAAGCAGATGATGGACCATATTGGTCAATACCAGCACCATCTATACCTCTAATACCGTTAGCAGGAACTGCTAGATTGATATTAGATAAAGTGGTTCTGTCAGTAGAGTCAATTGATGACATAACATCAGCTTTCAACACAATCTGCTTTTTAGAATCCTTAGGAACAACTAGATTAAAACCAGTGATAGTTATGTAGTAGGTGCTTGATTCTTTAACAACAGTTGAAGAATTTAGATCAACTGAAGCAAGAGTGTTGCCATCAACAGTCACATACATTCTAGAGTAACCTTTGGTGTATATCTTGCTATTAGTTCCAAGGTTAACTTTAACTCTTTGGATAGCAATGTCAGAAGTTTTAGCTTCAACATTAATTCCGTATATAGGTGCCATTGAGTCACCTTCATATACTGTAGATACCAATCCAGAGCTGTTTGTTGTGACTGTGAGTGTACCTTCTACTCCAGGAGTAGTTATACCACCACCTGTTGTGGTTCCACCAGTTGTGCCACCAGTTGAAACATTCAAGGCATTAACATTGGCTCTAGTTATAGGACCAAAGTAACCAACAGCTGGAGTGATTCCAACTGAAGCTTGATAACTAGCTACAGCTGCTTTAGTCAAAGGGCCAAAGTAACCATAAGATACACCAGCTGGCATTTGAAGGAAACCTTTTCCAACTAAGAACTGTTGAAGAGAAGTAACATCAGCGCCAGTGCTTCCTACAGTGAGATCAGTGTTGTATTGAACAGCTGTTCCCGCAGAAGCAGAACCACTACCAGCGATTTGTGCTTGAAGTTGAGCGATCATAGCAAGTAAGCTATTGATTTGAGCTGTAAGTTCAGCAGTAGTTTGAGCTGAAGCAGGAACTGCTACCAAACTCAAAACCATTGTGAAAGCTACAGCTGTCGCGAACATTTTTTTTGAATTAAACATAATTTGAATCTATCTAAAACTTCGTTTATTTTAATTTTTTGAAGTTTGTGGATAGTTATATTAAGTGAGTCTTTTATTTTTGAGATAAAGGACTTTCTTAAACTAATAATTAATAAACTAATAATATTTGTTTCAACTACACTCTGACAAAATAAAAATAAATTTTTATTTTAATCTTTGCTTGTTGAAATAAATAACAATTTTAACTAATTTTATAATTTCTGTAATCGACAAGAAACTATAAATTTAGTAACACAAAAATTTTACCGCTTTCATTCAACACTTGCAAAGCAAGGTGTGGATAAAGCAGTTAATATTAAGTATTGCATATTTTGAGGATGAAAGCAAGAAATTGAGAAAGAATTAAGAACAACCCTTTAGAGCAAAATATTCAAGGTTTGTCCTCTGAGATAAAAAACATTTACCCTTGTTAATTTTGCTTATATTATATAGAGTATTTACTCCATCTCCTCTCTCCTGTCTTCTTTATTTTACCTTCTTTTATAAGAGCTATAAGTTCTCTCTGAATGGTCTTTTCGCTACAACCAGTGATGTTTGGAACAATGTCTTTTATATTGACATCTTTATGTCCTTTAATAAAATCTAGAATCATATTCTTTCTCATATCTTTCCTTTTGTGTCCGTTAGTATTATTTTGAAGTTTATTTTCATTCACATATCCTCCGTTTAGTTTAGGTTGAAATGAAGATGTGGATTTTTGTAAATTATTGTTTACATTTGAAATACTAGCTTCACCGAAAATACTTTTCACAGAGGTGTTTTTATTATTTTCAAATTTTTCAGAAAACTTACTAAGTTCCAAAATAAAAGCTTGAAATTCTTCTTTCAAAATACTACTGTTCATTTTTGAGACTAAACCAGAGATGCTGGCAATGTCTAACATAGATATAAGTTCTAGAGAATTTTTTTCAATATCAGATATTAATTTTTTGGCATCATAGAAATTGATGTCTTTTAAATTGACAGACATAGAGACAAGCTCAAGAGACAACTTTTTTATTTTTGTCTCTAATTCCCCACTTTGTTCCATAACATTAGAAATCATAAAAACAGCAGCTGCCAATCGGTAAGATTTGTTGTATATATTGTTAAAATCAGTGTTTTTTAGAATTATTTCATCCATATTTTTATCATATATTTTTAATATATAGGACAGTCTCTTAAAGCTTATTTTGTCTTATATATTTTATATGTTCTTTATATTGTATCTTATCGGACTAAAATTGTCAATATGTTAAATTATGACTTTAATAAACTAAGGATATTCTGTCTTTTATGGTAAGTCAAGCTAAACAAATAAAAAATATCAAAATCCCCTGTCTAAAATAAGTCAGTAAAAAATTATGTTATTATATTTAGGTATGACAAGAAAATATACTAAAAAGAAAGGTAGCATCAATTCTGAACCTAATAGATTGCAAGAAGACACTATGTCTTGGATATTTGCAGTATCATTTTTCGTCTTATTTATTATCTTTATATTGGCTCCACTAGAGATGGCTGGCGGTGTCGGAAACAAAACTTATGACATCTTGAAAATTTTGTTTGGATTGGGATACTTTTTGCTACCAACACTTTCTATATTGCTATCCATCTCTTTTGCAAAATCTATTAAACATTCATTTGGCACTACCAAGGTTATCGGCTCTGCTTTATTTTTCCTTTCTTCTTTGGCTTTGCTTGATTTAACTTTTATAAACAAAGGGGGCGTAGTTGGAGACGTCCTTCATAGACCCTTAGTAAAATTTTTTGATGTATATGTAACTTCTGTAATCCTTGGAGCTCTTGCCATCATCGGAGTGATGATTATTTTTGATACAGCTATAAATTTTTCTACTATTTTAGATACATTTAAAAAGAAAAAAATCGAAGGAGAGGAAGAGGAGGAGAAGAAGATAAAAGTGTCGGACAACACCGAATCAGATAAAGATAATTCCAAAATAAAAGCTTCTCCTATAATGTTGGCCAAAAAGAATGAGCCACAACCAGAAGATGGTAGAGAGTTTGATGTTCGTAAAAATATTATTTCCTTTAAAGAATTTAATCCCCCTCCGATATCTTTATTAGAAAGAGATAAAGGTAAGCCAGAAGTTGGAGACATAAAAGCAAACTCAAATATCATTAAAAGAACAATGCAAAATTTTGGCATCATTGTTGATATGGATGAAATATCTATAGGCCCATCCGTCACCAGATATGCGTTGAAGCCAGCTGAAGGAGTCAAACTTTCAAGAATATTGGGTCTTCAAAACAATCTGGAATTGGCTCTAGCCGCTCATCCAGTGCGTATAGAAGCTCCTATCCCCGGCAAATCTTTGGTTGGTATAGAAATACCAAACACCGTCAAAACTATGGTCGGACTTGGGTCCCTCTTGTCTCAACCTGAATACACTAATGCTGGGAAAGCTTTAACTTTAGCTTTGGGTAAAAGTATTTCTGGAAATTCTGTTTTTGCTAATTTGGCCAAAATGCCTCATCTACTTATTGCTGGAGCAACCGGTAGCGGTAAATCAGTGACAATTCACACTATTATTAATTCTCTACTCTTCCGTAATTCACCAGAAAATCTGAAATTTATAATGATTGACCCAAAGAGAGTTGAATTAACTCAATATAACAAAATCCCCCACCTCTTAACTCCAGTCATTACCAATGCCAAGAAAGTCATTATGTCACTTAAATGGGCGGCCAAAGAAATGGACAGAAGATACGATATATTAGAAACAAGCAAAGTGAGAGATATTGAGTCTTATCATAAAAATATTTTGTCTCCCGCAGTAGAAGCATTTAAAAAAACCAAAGAAGGAGAAGTGCCAGACCTGATGCCCTATATAGTGATAGTGATAGACGAGTTGGCTGATATTATGCAAGCTTATCCAAGAGAACTTGAAGCAGCTGTTATCCGTTTGGCTCAAATGAGTAGAGCGGTAGGTATCCACCTCATACTTTCTACTCAAAGACCGAGTGTAAATATCATTACCGGACTAATCAAAGCAAACATCCCTGCTCGTATTGCCCTTCAAGTAGCCTCTCAATTTGATTCAAGAACCATTTTAGATACTGCTGGAGCAGAAAAATTGTTAGGAGCTGGAGATATGCTTTACACCTCTGGAGAAATGTCTAAACCAATCAGACTTCAATCAGCTTTTATATCGGAAGGAGAAGTGAAAAAAGTAGTAGATTACTTTATTAAAAATACAGAAGAAGAACCTTCAACCGAGATAGATATGGAAGCCGACCATACTAAAAATGTCATCTTTGATTCAATGGCGGGAGATGAAGCAGAAGATGATTTATATGAAGAAGCTAAAGAAATAGTCGTAAAAGCAAACAAAGCTTCTACTTCATATCTACAAAGAAAATTGCGAATTGGTTATGCTAGAGCAGCTAGACTAATAGATATTTTGGAAGAAAAAGGAGTAGTCAGCGAGGGCGACGGAGCAAAACCAAGAGAAGTCCTTATAAAAACAGACGATAGATTTGGAGAAATAGAAGAAACAGAACAAGAAGATGAACAACTATAAATTTGAAAAAGGTTTTAATATAAGACGTTTTATAATTATATTCTCTGTCATTCTACTTTTATCATATGGAGTATTTAATGCCAGAAATTTAATCATCGGACCAATGATAGAAATATACAGTCCAAGTCAAAACACAGAAACTAAAGAAAACCTTCTGACAATAAAAGGCAGGGCCAAAAACATTGCCTTCTTGAGTTTAAATTCAAAACCAATATTTGTTGATATGGAAGGATTATTTGAAGAAAAATTGCTGCTTTCCCCCGGGTCTAATATAATAGAAATCAGAGCCAAAGACCGTTTTAAAAAGGAAACACTTAAGACTTTAAAAGTATATTACAAACAAAGTACTACAACCAAAGAAATTTAACCCCTCGACAAAACTCGGGGTAAAAAACAAAATTATGGCAAAAAAAAATACTGCAAAAAAGAATGAGCCCAAAAAATCCGCCTTGGGTGGAGAAGCATCCCCAAAAGACAAAAATGATGTGCTGGACACAATAAGAGATATTAAAATCAAATTTGGAGACGACTCCATTATGATGCTTGGCGACAAACCTCACGTAGATGTAAATGCTATCCCCACTGGTTCAATCGGATTGGACAATGCTCTCGGAGTCGGTGGAGTACCCAGAGGAAGAATCATAGAAATATTTGGTCCAGAATCAAGTGGTAAAACTACTTTGTCTTTACATATTGTTGCTGAAGCTCAAAAGATGGGTGGCATTTGCGCTTTCATAGATGCCGAACATGCTATGGATCCAGAATATTCTCAAAGATTGGGAGTAAAGATAGAAAATCTTTTAATTTCCCAGCCCGACAATGGCGAGCAAGCTCTTGAAATAGTAGATTCTCTGGTTCGTTCTGGCAAAATAGATGTAATTGTCGTTGATTCTGTAGCCGCCCTCACCCCCAAAGATGAAATAGAGGGAGACATGGGAGCTTACCACGTCGGTAAACAAGCTCGCCTTATGTCTCAAGCTTTACGCAAACTAACCGCCATTGTTGCCAGATCAAAGACTGTTGTTATATTTATAAACCAAATCAGGATGCAAATCGGTGTGATGTTTGGCAATCCAGAAACTACTCCCGGAGGCAAAGCTTTGAAATTTTACACTTCCGTTAGATTAGATATAAGAAGAATTGCTCAAATAAAAAAGGGTGAAGAAGTGATGGGCGGTAGAGTTAGAGTAAAAGTAGTCAAAAACAAAGTAGCCGCTCCCTTCAAACAAACCGAATTTGACCTGATGTATAATGAAGGCATATCTAAAGAGGGAGAAATATTGGCTCTCGGGGAAAAATTTGGCATCATTTCAAAATCAGGTGCTTCATATAAATATGGAGATACTTCGCTCGCTCGCGGTTATGATGCCGCTCGCCAAGTCCTCAAAGAAGACAAGAAACTTTCTGCAGAAATTCTAAAAGAGATTCGGGTCAAATTGAAAGAAATATAAAATTTGCTATAATAGAATTATGAAAAAAATAACTCTACAAAATGTTGTTTGGAAAGAAGGCAAAGGCTATGTCGCCCAGTGTATTTCTCCTGATGTTTCTAGTTTCGGTAAAACAAAAAAAGAAGCTCTGAAAAATCTGGCCGAGGCGTTGGAATTATATTTTGAAGATGCTCCAAAAAACTCTTTTACTCCTATCAGATTCGCAACAATAGAAAAACAGACCCTTTCTTATGCCTAAACTTCATTCCTCTAGGTATATTATTTCCGTTTTAGAAAAGAACGGGTTTTGTTTCGTATCTCAGAAAGGTAGTCATGTAAAAATGAGGAAGGATTCATTCACAGTAATCGTGCCCGCAAATAAAAGAAGTGTCTTTGTGGGTACTTTTAAATCAATTCTTCGACAGTCAGGGTTAACAGAAGATATGTTTTAAAAGCAGAAAACCGGCCAGAGCTGGGTCGATTCCCTGCTCCGCCGGTTTTCTGATTTTGTAATCATATATCCACCATACTGTCAACTGGATTTTATGGCTTAAATAAGCTATATTTTAAGTCATGTTGGATTACAATCAAATTACAGCTGGGAAACTTATTATATTTAATGGGGAGCCGTGGGAAGTATTATCTTCTCATGTCTTCCGCAAACAACAAAGAAAACCGGTCAATGCAACCAAATTAAGAAACCTTATAACCGGCAGGATGACAGAAAATTCTTTTCATCAATCAGAAAAAGTTGAAGAGGCAGAAGTAGAAAAACAAAATATAAAGTTTATTTATACTCAAAAAAATGAATATTGGTTCCACGAAGATGAAGACCCTTCAAAAAGATTTGCATTAACAGAAGATCAGATAGGCATAGGATATAAGTTTCTAAAAAAAGACTCAATCGTGGAAGCTATGATTTTTGATGGAAAAATAGTTGGTATCAAGATGCCGATCAAAATGGAACTCAAAGTGGTAGAAGCTCCTCCTGCCATTAAAGGCAACACCGCTCAAGGAGGCAACAAAGTAGTCAAAGTAGAAACAGGCGCCTCTGTCAACGCTCCCCTTTTTATAAACGAAGGAGACACCATCATCATCAACACCGAAAACGGCGAGTATGTCTCACGAGTTTAATTTTGAGAGACCTCACCCCTTACCCCTCTCCTAAAACTTAGTAGAGGAGAATCATACCTAATATACAGGTTTAATTTTCCGAGGGTGACCCTTGAAATGCCCCTGCCTCAAAGGGTCACCCTCAAATCTTCTTATAAACCCCGTTCCATAAACTACAACTCCTTCAATAATAACCCCCTATAATTAAAATTAAATACAAATTTATTGTTATATTTTAGTACTTTTTTGATTATCAACATTTATATTTGACTTTTAGTAACCACCTTGCTAACATTTCTCTTACGAGGAACCGGGGAGCGAGCGTGATGCCGCGAGCCGGTTTTTCTCTTTGTATTTCATGGTAAAATCAAAAATCGCTATCTTTTTTGATTTTGCGGATTTCATGTTGTTTTTAAATCTTTTTTCTCATTATAAAGAGATACTTAAATCCTCGCAGATAAAAATTGTATTGTCTTGCCCGTTCGTGCCAAATACCAGTATTTGATGTTTGGTTGTGACGAGTAAGACAAATCATGTCCACTGTTTCAAAATATTTTTCTAATCTCTGCCACATTAAAAAACCAACGGGCGTAAATTTCTTTTTTACCCATTGATCTGCTATTACCCAACCCATAGTTTTGTCTGATTTCAAAACTCTTGCGATTTCACTCGCCGTTTTTTCTAATTCATCGTAAAATTCTGTTTTTTCACAGGAAATTTTTCCAATACATTCTTTATTGTCTGAATAGTTGATATTGTCCGAATATGGCGAATCAATAAAAACAAAATCAACAGAGTTATCTTTAAGTGGTATTTTACGAGAATCATTTTTAATAATTTCTGGTCTCGTTATATTTATGTCATAGCCAATAACTTCTCGCTTTAATTCTTTGGCAACATCAATTGTTGTTCCGCTTCCGCACATCGGATCAACAACCAAATCACCCTCTTTTGTGTATCGTTGTAATAAATTCCAAATTACCGCCGCGGGTGTAACACCGTTGTATTTATTGTTTCCGTGCGGGGTATTTCCATAATTTTGTTTTGGAAAATCCCAAAGCGTTGTTGATTCTATAATCAAATCAGACATATTTTTTCATTTGTGAGCAATAAAAATTTATAGTTTTTTTATAAATTATTTCATTGAAAGCAGCATTTTTTCTCACTTCAATTTTATCTAACAAAATTTGAGCATATAATAACAAATCGCCAAGCAGTAATATGTTTTTATCTTTCAGATGCTCACCAAGCTTTGATCTTTTGTGAGTTTCGTCAATCATCTTATTCCATTCTTTTTGTAATTGTTTTTTAGTCATTTTTATATTTAAACCATTGATTAAATAATTTTTTAAAATCGTCAAAAATTTTAGAAAAATTTTTTACTTTATCGCTTTCTGGAATATCGCGAAAAATATATGCCTTATCAATTTCACCATATTCAACAATAATCCTATCTCTACTTATATCTTCACCTATGCTCAAAAAATCGCCGTCGTTATCAGTTGATAGAAGATAATATAAAATTCCTTTGGTTGTGTCATTATATTGAAATTTTAATTTCCAATAAGCCGCTTGAGCAACTCGTTCTCTTAAACTGGCCTTACACGACAAAACGGCAATAATTTTAAAATTAGTTTTATCATAAATAATAATGTCTGCATCTGGAATAATTGAATAAGAGTCATAAAATATTTCTATATTTCTTCTCACCTTGTCTAATTCAGCAGATAATTTTTTATTTCGCAGAGCGGTGTCATCAGTAATGCCAATTGGATATTTCAATGAAAAAACATAATCCTCAACAATAAATTTTATTAATCCTTGTAATGCTTTCCCACTCCATGAATTCCACGATTGATTAGCATCTTTTCCTTCTTTTCTTTTCTCTTTTTTATATTCCGTTTTTATTTCATCAAAAATCTCTTTTATAAAATTATGGCTAACTGTCTCTTTCTTTTTTGATAAATAAATTTTCTTGATTTTGTCAAATGTCATATTTTTATTTTTGCATTACTAATATATATTCTGTTGGATAAGCAGAAACTTTATTTTTATCTGTTATAGCAGCAAATTTTCCTGTTTTCTGATCTCTAACAGAGGGTAAATTTTTTGAGGGTATTTCTCTTTTGATAATATCGGCAATCTTTAATCCTAAGTTTTGCAATTGCTCGACAAATACTTCGGCATTAAGTATCTCAACACCTTTCAAGCTCGTATTGCCGATAACAATACAAGTTTTGCCTCCTTTTTTAAGCATTCTTTTCATTTCAACAAAAACTTGATTCATTTCGCTAAAGTATGTTGAAACTTCCTCGGCAGTTTTTTTATCTATCTCTAGCAATTCTTTCCGGATACTTTCTGCGATTGAGCTATTGAGTGTTAAATCTTTTTTACTGTGATATGAAGTGCCAATAAAACGCTTTCTGAAATCACTCAAATCTTTAGTGTATTCTAGCCATAATGCGGTTAGTTGGTGTAAATCAGCATATTCGTATGAAGTAACATAGGGCGGAGAAGTAACAATCAAACTAATACTATTGTCTTTTGCGGGAATTGTCCTTGCATCTGTACAAACTACCTTGCTTGGAATTTTCAAATAACCTTTTTCTGATAGCAACTGAAATAATCGGGTGTTGCCTCTTAACATCATTTTTATTTGTTTTGCAAATGTTTTGATTGGCTCTGATGGCTGTTTTTCAAAATCTCTTGTTGGCTTATTACTTTTTTGTAACCATATTGAACAATTTTTTAGAATATTTGAAAATCCGCAAAAGAAAAAATCTTGAACATCCCGATCTTTAATCTTTGAAATTTTTGCAAAAATAAAAGCAAGCTTTCTTTTATCTTCCGGTTTGAACCAGTAATCAATCCTTTCATGTTCAGGTGCTTTTACTTTAGTGTTTTTATTGTATGTTTCTAACTTATTTTGGAGTTTTGTAAATTCTGTTTCAATTTTGGTCGGATCAATAGGAGTAATTTTTGCTTTCGTGATTAAAACAGCAACGGGGTTAATATCAACAGCAATTGATGGTCGCCCCATTACTTTTGATTCAACGAGTGTTGTTCCGCAACCACCAAATGGATCAACAATAAAATCACCCTCTTTTGTATATTTTTCTGCTAATCGAGAAACTATTTGTGGAATAAACTTTGCAGGATAACGATGATAGCCGTGTGTGATATACGCGGTATCCTTTCGTGTCTTATCAGAAAAAGACCACGATTTATCAAGTTTTGTTTTTGCAAGCAATGCAACTATCTGACTCATAATATTATTATAGCAAATTTAAAACATTTTTGGTTTAAAGTTCTAAAACATTCCCCCCATATTTTCCAAGCTCAAAAAGCAAAAAGGAATTTAAAGATGACCTTTTGGGGCAAAATCTTCAAAGGTCATCTTCTAGGGAAGAATAGTTATCTACTTAGATAAGGAAGCAAAGCCATAAAGCGAGCGCGTTTGATGGCGACAGAGAGTTTTTTTTGATACTCATTGGAGACACCTGTTTTCTTTTTAGTAAGAATTCTGGCGTGAGGATTTATAAATTTTTTTAAGAGTTCTGTATCTTTATAATCCACATATTTAATACCGTTTTGTTTAAAGTAGCAATTTTGTTTATTTGTCATAATGTTTTGTTTAATCGTTTAATGTGTAAGAGGTATTAGAAAGGAATATCCTCCGAATTAATCTCTTCTTCTGGATACTCTATGGCAGGAACTTCAGCTTCTTTATTTTTTGATTTATCTCCAGAATCTTTTTGTTCATAAGAACTAGCTGAAGTGGCTCCGCTTTTAGGACCAAATTGGATTCTATCGGCTACAATTTCTGTCCTGTATCTTTTGGTGCCATCCCCCGCCTCCCAACTTCTAGTTTGAATCCTGCCTTCCAAAAATACCCCCGCTCCTTTATTAAGATATTGTTTGACTAGTTCCGCTTGTCTACCAAAAACCACGATATTGTGAAAGTCTGCTGATTCTTGTTTGACGCCATTTTTATCTTTCCAAACACGATTGGTGGCAACACCAAATTCACACACTTGAGAGCCGGAAGGCAAAGATTTTAATTCTGGATCCCTAGTTAGATTTCCATAAATAAGAGCTTTGTTTATATACATAATTTTTAATTTAGACTTATAAAATTTGATCAGTTACAAGTTGATCAATACTCTTATCTAATTCATCATCAGATATTTCAACTTTTTTGACTGAAGGTTTTTCTACAGTAGGAATACTTTTTTCTTCTCTGTTTTCGTCTCTCTTTGAAATTGGAGTTTTAACCAACTGCATAGTATTTTCTCTCACTGTTTTGACTATGATAAATCTTAAAACATTTTCAGCAGTCTTAAAACCATCATTTATTTTACCCACTAAATCTGAAGTGGCTTCAAACTTAATCCAACCAAAATACGCCTTGCTAAAAGTTACGTGTTTTATATCTATTCTCTTTTTTATATCATAAGCTAGAGGCCTCATCTTAGGAAATTCTTCCGAGATGATAGTGCCTCCATCTTTAGTTATTAAACTTTGGAGATTAGTGACTACTGCTTCTAAATTCTCTTCTGGGACCGTAGGTAATAAATGAAAACCTACTTCATACACCTGGAACTCTTCTAAAATATCTTCTTTCATAAATTTATTTTACGGGTGGGACCTTCCGCCTAAAATAGGTGAAATACTGGAGGCAATTAGAATAAATGCGCCTCTGACCCGAATAGAGCTACTTTAACATACTAAGCCCAGAAAACAAAATAAGAAAAAATCCCAAATAGTATTGTTTCAAGAGCCTTATCCTCAATGACCTAACGCAGAAATAATACTATTTGGGATTTTTATATTTTGAATACCCGTTTAAAATTCTTTAATATTTGATTATTTAATACTTCCACACTCTCTCCTCTTATTTCTGCTAGTTTTTTTATAACTTCAATCACATAAGTTGGCTCATTTCTTTTCCCCCTAAATGGTACCGGAGCAACCCATGGAGCATCCGTTTCTGCCATTATAAAATCCTGTGGAATAAATTTAATTACTTCATCATAGTCGTGTGTAAAAGTGATCACTCCCGTAAAAGACATACTAAAACCTAAATCCAAAAATCTTTTAGCCACCGACACATCTCCAGCAAAAAAATGAACATTGCCATTCAGTTTTGCATCTTCAGGACCTGCAACTTTTTTATAACTTTCTAAAATATCTAGAGCATCTTCATAAGCTTGTCCTGAATTTGCCGAATGAGAGTCTCTTATATGGAGCATCAAAGGTTTATTATATTTTATAGCAAATTCAATTTGTTTTTTAAAAAGTTTTTTCTGCTTATCTTTGTCTGAAAACCCCACTTCGCTCTTCGCTCCGCTCGAGCTTCGCGGGGCAAAGTAATCAAGCCCACATTCACCGATGGCGACCACTTTAGGGTTTTTTACTAATTTTTCAAAATATCCATCCGGAGAAAAGTCTGATAATACTGTTTCAAGAGTATTATCCTTATGACCTAACGTAGAAACAGTATTATTGGACTTTTCTGTTAAACAATTAGGATGCACGCCAATACAAGCCCAAACATTTTCGTTTTGCTCCGCTATCTCAAACGCTTTTTTGGAACTTTCCAAATCTGCTCCAATAGTTATGGTCCCTATTTCCTTCTCTCTCATTCGCACCAAAACTTCTTCCCTATCGGAGTCATAATCAAGAGAGTCCAAATGACAATGTATGTCTATATATTTCATTAATCTTTCCTAGCAAATAAGGGTTTTTGGGGAGTTTTGTTTTGTTTTATGAGTTCTTTTATTTTATTTGAAGTTTCTGGCAAAATTGGATTAAGTAGTCTAGCAACAGAATAAAGTTTTACCACAAGTTCTCTTATCATTTCCATACCTTTTTCTTTGTCTGTTTTTATTACTTTAAAAGGTTGACTCTCCTGAATAAATTTATCCATCTCCCCTATTTTACTCCAAATAAAATCACAAGCTTTATTTATTTCAAATTTATTTAAATAATCAAAAAATTCTTGCATATCTTCCCATTCAGAAATTTCTACTGGCCCACCTAAATTATCTTCCGCCATTTTCATTACTCTAGATACCAAATTCCCCAAACCGTTTGCTAGGTTGGCATTATAAGTTTCTTTAAATCTTTGTTCAGAAAAAGGACTGTCTTCAAAACTAGAGACTTCTCTTAATAAGAAATATCTTAAAGCATCTGCTCCATATTCAGCCGAAACTTTTTTTGGATCTATTATATTACCAAGAGACTTGGACATCTTGACCCCTCCCTCTCCTGTAATATGACCGTTAACTGCTATCTGGTAGGTATTTGGCACATCAGCTGCCATTAACATTGCTTGCCACATTATGGCCTGAAAACGAGTATTGTCTTTACCACAATATTGAGTGGGGGTACCTTCCTTCCAATATTTATCAAAATCTTTTTCATCTTCAGTTCCCCAATCCAAAGTAGAAATATAGTTGGTCAAAGCGTCAAACCAAACATACATTACGTGTTCATCATCGTCTGGTACCGGAATACCCCACGGCATTTTGGACTTCAATCGTGAAATACTAAAATCTTCTAAACCATTTTTTACAAAAGAGATAACTTCATTGTATCTAAACCGAGGGATAACAAACTCAGGATTTTTTTCATAAAACTTCAAAAGTTTTTCTTGAAATTTAGAAAAAGCAAAGAAATAATTTTCTTCATCTATAATTTCAAGTTCTCTATTTGTGTGAACAGCACATTTACCATCCACCAACTCTGATTCTGTTTTTTCTTCTTCACAACCAACACAGTATTTAGTTTTGTAATTCTTTTTGTAAATAAATCCATTGTTTAAAACTTTTTGCCAAAACTTTTGAGCAGATTTTTCATGCCTTTCATCTGTCGTACGCACATAGTGAACATCATCTGATATACCAAAAGACTGGACTTGTTCTTTAAATCTCTTGAAAGCATCGTCTACAAATTCTTTTGGGGAAAGACCTGCTTCTTTAGCTGTTTCAAAAATTTTCATACCATGCTCATCGGTACCAGTATTAAAAAATACATCAAACCCAGAAAGTTTTTTATAACGAGCAATTGAATCCGCCCGCACAAATTCAAGCGCATGACCCATATGAAGATCAGCATTTACATAAGGAAGTGTAGTTGTTATATAAAATGTTTTAGACACAAAAAAAGAATACTATTTTTTAGAGCTACTTTGCAAGCGCTTTACTTCAGCTGCCTTATTGGCACCAATATCATTTAACAATTCTACAAGCATTGTAGCTAAGGGTACTGAAATCAAAAGCCCAACAAACCCCGCCAATTTATATCCCACTATTAAAGCTAAAATAGATAAAAGAGGTGGTACTCCAACGATTTTACGCACAACTAATGGATAAATAAGTTGATTTTCAAACTGTTGAATAATTATATAAAGACCAACCACCAAAAGAGCATCTGTCATACCGCCAGAAACAAGAGTCAATGTTACCGCTGGGATAGCTGCTAAAATCGGACCAAAGATAGGGATAATCTCAAAAATACCAGCCAAAACTGCAAGCAATAGAGCATTTTCTACTCTAAGCAAAGTAAGTCCCAAGAAGACAAGCATAGCCACAATAACAGCCAAAACTATCTGCCCCTGCATCCAAAGACCTATTTTATGTTGAGATCTTTGCCACAAATCCAATATGTATTTTTCATCTTTAGCCGGAGTAACAATACGCAAAAAATTGGCTACACCTGCAGATTCTACAGATAAATAAAACGAAAGAACTATCACTAAAATAAAACTTAAGACCCCACCAAAGACAGTGCTAGCAGTAGAGAAAAATCCATTTGATAGACTAGAAATAGAAGCATCAATTTGCTCTATTATTTGAGCTAATGAGAAGTTTTTAGAAAATCCTTCTATAACAGAGCTTGATGATAAAAGCTCACTATTTTGGAGAGGGTTCCAAACTTGAAGCTCACCGAGATACCCCGGCAAACCAGAAAGCAATGTTACTGACTGATTTAAGAGTGGTAAAAAGAGAAAATAAAAAACTATAACCAAAATCATTACTGCCACAAAATATATAAGTAGCACGGCTAAAACCCTCGGCACCCGACGTCGCAAAAACCATTGAGTACCCGGCTCTACAGATGAGGCGATAACAACCGCAAGTAAAACCACCAAAATAATATCTCGCAAATAATAAAAAGTGACAAAAGCAACAACAATAAGCAAAGCTTTGATGATAGTGCCTGAACCTATTTGGATTATTTTTTCACCTAAGCGATTATCCATATGTAAAAGTATATCATTTTATTTATAAATATCATGTGTACCAACTGCATGAAATCTTATATGTTGAGCATCAACAAAAGTAAAACCAATCCTATACGAGTAATTTATAGAAAAAGCCCAGTAATCTTTCATTGAACCGTGCAACTTATGAGTTTTTAGTTTTGGATCAAAAGGATTTTTTCTAAATATTTTTTCAACTTGCACTGACTTTACTTTTACATTTTTTGGAAGTTTTTTAAATTGTTTTAAAAACTTGAAAGAATAATCTATAACCATAATTTTACATTAAATCCTTCAAAGAACGCAACCTCTTAAATCTGCCAATAGTAAAGTCTCTCTCACTTTCTATTATGTCTTCTACTAATTTTTTATCTTCAAGAGCACGAATTGCATCACGAAATAATTCGCTTACAGAAGCATAATCATTATTTTTGATAAGATTATTTACCTTTTCCTTTAAACTTGGTGGCATTGAAATATTTAATGTAGTTCTCATATTTGTAAGTGTAGCACAATGTGCTACAGAATGCAAAAATAAATCAAATTCATAAAAATTTCTTTAAAGACACAATGTTTAAGAGAGTTTTTCTTTCAGGAAAGAAATTAAATCATTTTCAGAGACCCTTTCTTGTTTTCCAGTATCACGGTCGCGAACTGTCACCCCTTCTTTTTTTTCTAAAGTATCAAAATCAATTGTCACGCAAAATGGTGTGCCTATTTCATCTTGTCTTCTGTATCTTTTACCTATATTACCATTGTCGTCAAACTCTACCGACTTAAATTCTTTTTTAAGATTTTTATATATTTCTCTTGTCTTCTCAACTAATTGAGGTTTATTTTTTAACAATGGAAATACAGCCACCTTAACTGGAGCCAACTGCGGTTTAAGGGATAGAAATACTCTTTTTTCTCCCCCCAATTCATCTTCTTTATAAGCATTATCTAAAACCGCTACAAAAAGTCGTCCGAGACCCATCGAAGTTTCAAGGATCCAAGGGATATATTTTTCTCCAGTTTCTTGATCAACATAATTAAGATCTGTTCCAGAAAATTTCATATGTTGAGTTAGATCATAATCAGTCCTATCGTGAATTCCTTCAATTTCATCAAAACCCCACGGAAATTTATATTCAATATCCCACGCATCTTTAGCATAAAAAACCAAATTTTCGTGCTGATGCCATTTTAAATTACTTTCATTTATACCGAGTGAGAGCAACCAATTCCAACGATCCTGCTTCATATTTTCATAAGCTTTTTTATTTTCTTTCGGTTTTATAAAAAGTTGTGTATCTGCTTGTTCAAACTCACGCACTCTAAAAAGAAAATTGCGAGGAGATATTTCGTTACGAAAAGCCTTACCTATCTGCGCAACACCAAAAGGAATTTTGGGATGCATTGAATCCACTATGTTTTTGTAATCAAGATAAATTCCCTGGCAAGCTTCTCCGGGTAAATACACTGGCTCAGCACCCTCAGAAGTAAAGTCCCCTAAGTTGCTTTTTACTAAAAGATTAAACTTCCTAACTTTGGAAAAATCTTTGGCACCACATTTTTCACATCTTATTTTGTCACGATATTTGTCAAAAATTTCATTCAATTCTTTCTCTTCCAATTTTTCATCAGCATCAACATCTATGGAATTTAAAACTTTGTCTACCCGAATTCTGGTATTACATTTTTTACATTCAGCTAAAGGGTCAGAAAAACCAGTAGTATGTCCGCTGGCATCCCAAGTTTTGGGATGTTTAAACATACCAGCATCAAGACCATAATAATTCTCTTTTTGATAAACATTTGACTCCCACCAAATCTTTTTTAAATTATTTAAAAGTTCGACACCTCTAGGACCAAAATCAAATACACCAGCTAGACCTCCATAAATCTCCGAACCCTGAAATACAAAACCTCTTCTTTTACAAAGGGAGACTATCTTTTCCATTTTGTTGTTTTTTTCTATCATTACAAAAATATAGCACAAGTTTTAAAATTGGGAACTTTTTACTGGGTGACTTTATCATCTCCGATTTTATAACTCGGATCTCCGGAGAAACTAGTGGTCACAGCTGGAGCACTAGAGTTTACTTTCAATCCTGTCACTTTATCAATTCCAGATAAAGTGGCTTCTCCCATAATCATTGGTGACTTCCCGATCTGACTAGTGCTTGGCAAAAACTCTAATTGGAATTGAATTTCTTTTTTGGTAGAACCAAAACCTGTATTTGATAAAACAGAGCCCACATTCCAAACAACCTCATTGGTCACCGGATTAAATGAAAAGATTTCACTTGCTGGTGTTTTTATATTGGTCCATTTTATATAAGAAGGTAGAGTAGCTCTCACTTCTACATTACTGACCTGATTGAACGAATTAGTAATATTCCAAATCATAGTGTAGGTGGTTAAAACATCAGCTTTTGGTGGTATTGGTCCAGAGTTTTCAATATTACCAACAGTTCTTACAACTTTTGATGATAAAGCCAAATCAGTAGCTAAAACTATTTTTCTTGTTTCTATGGCAGAAACATATTCTATTGATCCTGATTCTAAAACTCTTTCTCCTTTAGCGGTAATGGTCATCTCTATCTCCGGTTTGGCTCCACCCACTATGTCCTGATACAACAAAGGTGATAATCTAAAAGATAATTTTTCTTCAATACCGGGTCTCAATTCTGAAAGTGTCGGAACCGATCTTTTGTCCCATAAAATCGTATTATTAAATGATTGAAAAAACCCATTGCCCGCCACGACAGAGAGCTGATTGAATGCGCCCCCTTTCAAAGCCACTTCAACAGAAGTATTAAACAATACTCCCGGTAAATTATTTCTAACTATAAAATCAGTGGTAATCTGACTACCTCCTTTGCCCGCGAAATCACCGCGTTTGCCACCAATAAAAATATCTAACCCAATAAAAGATTTCTTTACCAAAACTGATTCAGTTAATTGAGAAAATGGAACAGCGATCATCCTCTCGTCATTTTCACTAGCAGTGCCAACGATAATCTTAAAAACTCTCTCTTCGTTGTTTTGTCCAATAATATTTCCTTTGATTCTGATTGTTTTTTTGTCCCCAGAATTAAGTCCAGAAAATCTCCAAACATTGTCATCAAAAGAGGTGTTTGGAATTGATTCTTTAAAAACAAAACCAAATGGATATTCAACTCTTACTAAAAAGTTATCTATCCTATCTTTAGAGTTGGAAGCTATTTCTATATCAAAAGATATATCTTGGTTTGAAGTTACTTCTTTTGGATAAGTCGGAGTAATAATAACCGGAGCCGAACTAATAGAGATTTCGTGTACTTTTTCTTTATAAAAAAGAGCGCTTGAATTTTCTACTCTATACTCCAAAGAAAACTTAAGCTCTTTTAATTCTTCTTTTTCTCCAAAGAAAACTACTTCAATTTTTTGATTGTAATTTTCTCCAGATTTTATTTTATCTAGAGCAAATCTTTCCTGACTAAGCTCTTTGGTCAAATCATAAGAAGACCTAGTGCCAGTTGGATATTCTATTAAAAGCGAAGCTGAATCAAGGTCAATGTTGTTATTGTTTATAATATTAATATCAAAAGAAACTTCTTGACCGCCACCGACAGAAAGAGGGCCTACTATTTTGATATCCACATTTTTTGAAGAAACCAAATTAACACCACCCAAAAAGACAAAAGCAGCTATGGCCGAAGCAAGCACAAAAAAAGCTACTGAAAAAACAAATATTTTTTTTACAAAGTTGTGTTTTTTGCCTGCCATTTTTGATATTTTAGCGGCCATTTCATCAAAACTACTGGCTTCAGGATTTTGCCAACTCTCTTTTACTTCTTCTTCCTCTATCTCTTCCATACCAGAATGAGCAAGTGGTGTTGATAAAGTTTTGTTTTCTATTATATTTGGAGCATTCCTTGAATAAAGTTTTCTTTCAAGATTATCTAACTTTTCCTTTTTTTCATCATTATAATCCATAGTCCTTTATTATAACACGAGTAAATTTAAGTTGCTTTGAGAGATTCGTTTATTAGTTTAATTACAGAAGAACGCTTAGGAGCAATAGCTTCCAAATCTTTGGATTTAATTTCAGAGGAAGAAATGGGAATTGAAAACTCCGGGTCGTGTCTCATAAATCCAAGTATATGCAAAATGCGCAAAAGAGTGAGACATTCGGAAAGAGCAACGTCTTGTTCTTTGGCTGTTATCAAAAAGTTCAGAAAATTTGAAACAACGGAAAAAAGCGGAGTATAGGCTTCTTCTTCAGATACCAATTTCTTAATTAAATTTAAAACATTATTAACAATTTTTAATTTTGTTTGAGAATTTCTAAAAACTTCATAAAAGTTTTGTTCGGCCCTGCTACTGACCACTTTCCAACCAGTCTTGCCATGAATCAAAGAAAAATCTCCGAACGAAAAATCTTGAGAGCCACTACGAAGTTTGGAATGAATATTTCTACTCCCCTGCACCCGAGCATTCAAAAGACCAAAATTTTCGGTAAATATATTTACTCTCTTATTGCTATCCCCTTCTATCTTGCTGGAAATAACAATACCTTTAGTGTGATATTTTCTATACATAAAAATTAAATGACTATTTAATTTTTAATCTAAATTTTAATCTATCAATCTCAATTTCTTCACCGTCATTTTCAATAAAAACTACATCTTCAATATTAGTAGGTTTTTTTATTTCCTCCAAAACAGAATTGAAAAATTCTTTTCCTACTTCGTCTGTCTCTATCAAAAGTTTTACTTTATCAGAAGGTGCCAAAGCCCTATCTTTTCTCAATATTTGAATAGTTCTTATCAAATCTCTAGTATTTCCTTCTTTTTGAAGTTCTAAAGTAATCTCTGTGTTTAACTCCACCTCTTCTTCTAATTTGTTATCAAAAGTAATATTTTTTATATTTACTTCATCTTTGATAAGTTTCAAATATTCTTCTTTACCTTCTAGCTTTTTATCTTTAATTTTTAATTCACTTAAAGGTTGGCGCACTTTTATACCAGATGACATCCTCTTCTCCAAAGCGATAGAAACCACTTTACGCACCTCTTTCATATATTCCAAAACTTCTCCAGCTTCTAGTTCCTCAACTTCACTCGGAATAAACCAATCACAAAGATGAACACTCTCTGGAGCTTCTGCTGATTTCAATTTTAAATATATATTTTCTGCAAAAAACGGAACAAACGGCGCCATATGTTTAGAAAGATTTAAAAGCACATAATGAGTGGTAGCTAAGGCATCATTTCTGTCTTCTATACTTACAGTATCTTCAACACCTTCAGATTTAAACCTATCTCTAGAACGACGAATATACCAAGTAGAAAGGTCATCAATAAAATCTAGTATGGGGCGAGTGGCGTTGTAAATATTGAAATCATCAAGCGAACTTGTTACTTCTCTGTGAAATTCATTTAATCTGACTAAAATCCATTTATCCAAAATATGATGCGCCTTCAATTGGATAGGTTTCTTGCTTTCAAACTCGGCAATTTCGGCAGAGGGACGATACATTTCATAAAATGAAAGCACATTTTCAAGTTTTGAAATTACTTTTTTAGATATTTCAGCTACTCCTTTTTCAGAAAAGTTCAAATCTTCCGCCTTTACTACGGGAGTGGATATCAAATAATATCTCAAACTATCAGCTCCATATTTATCAACTATGATAGTTGGGTCTGTATAGTTTTGTAATCTTTTGGCCATTTTTTTGCCATCTTCGGCCAAAACAATGCCATTCACAATGACATTGTTAAATATTTGTTTACCAAACAAACCAGTAGAAAAAACATGCTGATAATAAAACCATTTGCTAATCTGATCAAGACCTTCGGCAATAAAATCTGCTGGTATACGGCTTTCCACTTTTTCTTTATTTTCAAACGGATAGTGATAAGAAGAAAAAGGCACCGAACCAGAATCAAACCAAGTGTCCAAGACATCGGTTACTCTTTTAAATACTCTACCCTTATCATCAACCAGCTCTACTTCGTCAATATAAGGTCGATGTAAATCAAGCTCATAATTATTGTTATGTGGTAATGGCACAAAATCAAGCTCTCTTAATTCAGCAAAGCCAACTCGATATTTTTTACTTTCTTTAATCTCTATTGATTTTTTCAAATCTGCTCCAATGGCCACAATATGCATTGCCTCAATTAGACCATCATGACTTACTAACAAGATATTTTTGTTTTTATATTTTTGCTCAATATTATAGAGAAAACTAGCTACTCTTTTGTTTAAATCAAGCAAAGTTTCTCCCCCATCTGGTGCTTTTTCAAATCTTTCTTTGGTATTAGTAAATAATTTCCAATAATCTTCCCATTTTTTACCTTCAAAGCTAGGGCCTTTTTTGAATTCACCCAACAAATCATCTGTTATCAGTGCATCTTCATTTAAACCAATAGCTTCTCTGACAATCTTGGCTGTTTCTTGACATCGAGTAAAAGGTGAAGCGATTATCAGATCTATTTTCTTATTTTTTATATCTTGAGCCGCCATAGTCGCTTGTCTTTTGCCTTCTTCTGTTAAGTGAAATGCATTTTTAGGGTCCGAATTTATTAAATCTTTTATATTTTGCTCTGCTTCCCCGTGACGCATAATAAAATATTTGTTACCAGATTTTTTTATATGTTTCTTTAACTCTTCAACCGAACCAATAACCAATCTCTTGTCCCCCTCTATATTTTCCCAAACAGGAATAGTGTTGGCCCAAAAACGTTGCCTGCTAATAGACCAATCCCGAGCATTTTCCAACCAATCACGAGAACGTCCTTCTTTGAGGTGTTTAGGTTGCCAATTTATATTTTCTGCATATTTTAAAAGATCTTTTTTTATTTTTGTAACAGAGACAAACCAAGAAGAAGTAGCATAATTTAAAAGCGGTGTCTCACACCTCCAACAATGTGGATATGAATGTTCATATTTTTCTTTAGAAAAGAGAAATCCTTTTTGAGCTAAAATTTTCAAAACTTCAACATCAGTTTTTTGGTGGGCCTGCCCTGAGGCATCCGAAGAGTCATCTTTTGGTTTAACAGAGAGTCCTGCCAACTCTTTAACTTCTGATTTTATAATACCGTCCATTCCTACATGTTGAATGAAAGGCAATTTCTCTTTTTTCCCCAATTCCATATCATCTTCTCCAAAAGCAGGAGCAATATGGACTACTCCAGTGCCACTCTCAACAGTAACAAAATCCGCTACATATATTTTCCAACCGTTTTTTCTGTTTGGAAGTTTTTCATCATTATAATAATCATCAAAAAGAGGTTTGTATGACTTACCCACAAGCTCTTTTCCTTTAAATTCTTTTTTTATTTCTTTAGATACCCCTTCTATTTTTTCTAAAAGATTTTTTGCAAAAATTAAATTATCTTTATTTTGAATATAGTCAATATCTTCCCCCACAGCCAAAGCGACATTGCCCGGCAATGTCCACGGTGTAGTGGTCCAAGCCAAAACAAAAGTATTTGGTTCGTTCACTAATTCAAATTTGGCGATTACGGCAATATCTTTAATATCTTTGTATCCTTCAGCCACTTCCGCTTGAGCTAAAGTAGTCTCACAACGCGGGCAAATATGCATTGACCTGTAATCTTTATAAATCAAATCTTTATCAAAAAGTTGTTTGAAAGCCCACCATTCCGACTCCATATAAGTAGATTCCATAGTGATATAAGGATTATCCATATTTACCCAGCGTCCAAAACGCGGAATAAATTTATTCCATACATCTATATAAGTAAAAATCTTTTCTCTACAAAGATTGTTAAATTTTCCAATACCTATCTCCTCAATTTCTTTTTTACTTTTAGTGCCTAATTCTTTTTCAACAATATTTTCAATAGGCAGACCGTGAGTATCCCAACCCCACTGTCTTTCCACAAAACGCCCTTTCATTGTTTGATAACGAGGAATAACATCTTTCATCACACTCCCAACCAAATGACCATAATGTGGCGCACCGGTAGCAAAAGGAGGTCCATCATGAAAAACAAAAGGTTTACCCTTTTTTGTTTTTTCTAGAGATTTCTCAAAAATTTTGTTTTCTTGCCAAAACTTGAGTATTTCTTCTTCTCTCTGGGCTATTTTAGATTTTTCGGCCATATCAAAAATATAGCATTTTTAAACATTTTTAAAAAGATTTAGAGCATTTTCAAATTCTTTAGGTAAAGGTGATTCTATAGTTATATGAGTACCATTGGGAAGTTCCAATTTTATAGACAGCGCATGCAAAGCCAATCTATCAAATCCTAAATTTTCCTTTTTATCGTAACTCATCTCTTGTAATTCGTTACTCTTTTTACTCCCATACAGCTTATCGCAAACCACCGGATGACTTATTGATTTGAGATGAACTCTTATTTGATGTGTTCTTCCTGTCTTTGGTCTAACTTCAAGGAAAGAAAAATCTTTATTTTGAACTAAAACTTTATATTCTGTCACTGCTTCCCTCAATTCTCCTTTAGCCCCATATTCTGCTGACCATTTTCTAAAATCAGAAGCACTTCGACCGATTGGTTTTTCTATTACTCCCTCTATTTTATCTGGCGAAAAATTCCCCCAAACAACCGCGTTATAAATTTTTTGAACTTTTCTGTCTTGAAATTGCTCCTTTAAAAATTGATATGTTTCTTTTGTTTTGGCTACAATTATTATCCCGCTAGTATCTCTGTCTAATCTATGCACTATTCCCGGTCTTTGTATTTTCTCTCCATTTTGAAGAGTTTGCTCTTCCCCTACTTCTTTTAATTTAGGATAGTTTTCATTTATCCAATCTACTAAAGTCTTCTCCTTGCTTCTTCCGTCAGTATGTACTAAAAGCCCACTTGGTTTGTCCAAAGCTAAAATATACTCATCTTCGTATATGATTTTTATCTTCATCCTTATACTATGCCATAAAAATATGTTATGGTATATTGTGTTGATAAAATGCGCGCTTAGCTCAGTTGGTAGAGCAATTCGTTTACACCGAAAAGGTCGGGGGTTCAAATCCCTCAGCGCGCACCAATGCCCTTGTAGTTCAATGGATAGAACGAGAGACTTCTAATCTCTTAATCTAGGTTCGATTCCTAGCGAGGGCACCGAGACAAAACTAAAGTGAGTTACTTTAGATTTAAAAAGAAGGGTCGTTTGGTAAAGAAATATCTTCATTTATAAAATCATTTCTTTTTTCTGTAGTATTTTTTAATTTAGCAACATTTATTATATTTTCAAGACTTTCTTCAGTTCTTGATTGTTTATAATCTTCAAAATATTGAGAGCAAAAAAGTTTGACACTGACAACCGCCATAATTATAAAAACCACGAACCATAACCATAGACTAATAAACCAAAAATGTTCAAAACGAAAAGAACGAGGCCTTAAAGAATCTAAGGGTGGCAGTTTGTCTTTTTTAAAAAATTTTAAGATTGTTAATTTCATTTTTCTCTAAAAACAATAAATTCAATTAAACCAGACCAGTTTCCTGGAATATCGGCCTCTAAATTGATACTTTCAATTGAAACCCCAAAAGGCATCCTTTCTAATTTATTCAAAAAAGACGTCACTTCTTTCCAAGAACCCTCTAGTTTTATTTTTAAAATCACATCTTCTTTAAAAGAAACAGTTTTGTTTTCCTTTACATTAATTGAAATTATTTCAAAATCAACATCAAAACTACGAGCGGTATTTTCTATCTGTTCTATAAACTTTACTTCATCACCTTTTTTAATAAAGAAGTCTTGTAGTTCTTTTATTGGTTCTTTATTTATTTCAGTTATAGATTTAATAACTCTAATTTTTTCTTCTTTATAAAAATCTGATTCTGTACTATAAAAAGCAGTTTCTATTTTTTTTATTTCTCTCAAAACAATAAACAGTCCACTAAAATACAAAACAATACTCAATGAAGCCAGAGCCACTGCAAACATTATAGTTTTATTTTTTGGAACCCAGTTATTCATTTTGATTTTTAATAATAAGATTTATGGAAAAAGGAAGATTTCTATCTTTGGTTAAACTAGAGACCGGCACATCAACCGAAGAAAAAAGATTAGATTCTTCTAATAAGGTAGAAAACGATACCAAAGAAGCTCTATCAAAAGCGGTGCCAGCGATCAAAAAAGACATATCACCCCCCTCTCTAGAATCAACTTTTTTTCTAATAAAAGAAATTGAATTTAATGTTACTTTTTCTGGAAGAAAATCAATAATTTTATAAATAGAATTCACCGCCGATATATTGCGAGTATTTGACTCTAAAAATTTCAATTTAAAATCTATTTCTTCTGGAAAATTTAAAATCTCTTTTACTATTTCTTCATTTTCTGTTCCCAAATAAGGAGTTCTAGGCGTTTCTTTATAAAAATATCCTGAAGTCAAAAAATAAGAAGGCAAAAGCATAACAAAACCAATAAAGAAAACTGATCCCACAAGAAACATCAACACCACTAAAAAACGATATTTTAAACCTTTTTTTAAATTTTCTTTTTCTGTTTGTGGTAAAAGATTCATTATTTTTTATTAACTCACATCAGATAAAACTCCTCCTATAGGTCCAGCAAAACTTAAAGATTTTTCATATGGAATACCCGGCATATGTTTATCTATTTCAAAAACATTTGACCAAACATTTGACAAAGTCACATTGTTATCAATTTTTGAAGAATCATTTATTGCTTCTAGTATTTCTTTTGTATATTGAAACTCACCGCAAATTAAAACAGATTTTACAGATTTGTTTTGTCCTATTCCATATTTTAAGGAGTAATCCAAAAACTTTTCATACTCATCTAAGAATTGCTTTTTATAAGTTGCTCCCGAAGCTTCTCTTAAAGTAGAAAAGTGGACAATATTATTTTTAACCAAATAAATTCCAACTCTATTTTCTCTAGCATGAATAATAGATAAAGTATCTGAAAAATCTTTTTTTACGATAGCATTGGCTATTGCTTGTGATTCATGAATACAACCAAGAGTTTCAAATCCGACTTTTTGGAGAGCTTCTATTAATTTTTCTACTTCTTTTTTAACACAAACTGATACCACAAAAGAAGCTTCGTACTCCAAATCTGATTTAATAATTTCAGTCGGGACAAAATCAAAAATCACTTCACCTAAAGACAAAGGCACATTTTCTTCCATAACAAAAGCAATACTCTCTGCTGGATTACTTTTAGGGCCTACCGAGACCGAAGTAGTAAAAACGAAAGTCAATTCATCTGGAATAGCAAAAAAAACAAAAGATGAATCAAAACTAGACCGCACAGTTGAAAGAGCTTTTATTACACTTTCTATATCTACAATTTTACCTTCAACAATTCCTCCTTTTTCAATCGGAACGATAACACTTTTTAAAGAAGGTTCTTTTTGTGTCTTATCAAACAAAATAGCCTTGATATTTGAATCAGAAAAAGAAATTCCTATGTGTGGTGGTTTCAAAAATTGTGGTGACGGGAAATATTTAGAGAGAAGTCCAAATTTCATATTTAAATTATAACATATACCCTTTTTTGTCCAAAAATGATTGGAGGATAATAGTTGCGGCTGAAGCATCAAGCATTTCTTTTTTTGATCCTTGACGTTCTATAGACCTTTGATTATTTTTAGTATCTGATCTTCTAGATATTATACTCCTATCTGCCTGCACCGAAGTCATAAATTCTGGTTCTAACCAAACTTTTAATTTTGTTTTTGTTTCAAATTCTTTTTTAAATTTCTCTATGGCTGTCATTATTTTATTTGGCTCTCCTTTAAAATCTTTTGACTCCCCTATCACAACTTCATCTACTTTTTCATTTTTAATTATTTTTTCAATTTCAGCTAAAAGATTTTTATCATTCAAAATAACTGAATACGGAAAAGCCAACCTGCCACCCTCATCAGAGATAGCCAATCCTACCCTTTTGCTTCCAAAATCAATTCCTAAGTATTTCATCCCGTTAGAGATAGGAAACGTTTTAATCTCTGTTTAAGATAACGCTTACCCATACCTGATTTAAGATATAATTCTCTCGACCGAGCATCTTGCTCATCTAAACTTGCTTCGTAATATATCAATTTATATGGACCCCGAGGTTTAGTATACGTAGATTTACCAGTATTGTGTTGATTAAAACGTTTCCGTAGATCATTTGTTGATCCAGTATACCAATAATCACTCTTTATGCTCTTTATTACGTAGACGTACCACATAAGGTTTTGATCTCTAACGGGATTCATAACAACATAATCATAGCAAAATTGCCCTAAATCTGATAATATTCAAGATCTGGGAGGGTTGGCAGAATGGTAATGCACCGCTCTTGAAAAGCGGCGGGCGCAAGCCCTTGGAGGTTCGAGCCCTCCACCCTCCGCCAATATTATCAAAATAATTTATAATATTATCATGGAAAAACATATCCCCCACGAAGAAAAAGTGCCCACTGATCTAGTGGAAGATGTTGATTTGGCTCAAAAAGCAGCTAAACTTGAGAAACCATATAGGGATCAGGCTCGCGGTGGAAAAGAAGTTGTTAATGAAAAATTAAATTTTTTAGATATTATCGCTGTTAATCGTGCAAATAGGTACCTTGATGCTGTTAGTAAAATTCCTAAATCTGAAAATGAGAAAAATGAAAAGATTGATTTACTTAAAGATGAAGTAAGAGGGTATATCGCAAAAATTATTCAAACAATCAATGGCAAGTATCACGGGTTTCCAGTACTTGACAATACAATTATAGACCTATCAGAAGAAGACTTTGCCAAACTTCTCATCTCTGTGGCGACTGCAATAAATAATGATCGCCTTAATTATCATCACGAAGATATCAGAATGTTTGGAAATCTAGCTGATGCATTATATCTTTACAAAATAGTTAACGATGCATTAGAAAAGGGGGAATTAATTTTGGAAGAAGGAAAGTTTAGATATGAAAATAGAGGGTCTGGATACATAGCAGTAGAAGATAAAATCAGGGAAATTGCCGAATATATGAGTAAGCGTTATGGGGCTATTACCTGACTAAATACACATGAACAAACTCGCCAAGAATTTAAATTTATGATAAATATAGAAGATTTTGCAAAAGTAGAAATAAGAGCTGGTAAGATTTTGTCAGTAGAGGAAATTGATGGTTCGGAGAAGCTTTTAAAACTTTCTGTTGATTTTGGTGAAGAGGAAGAAATAGGAGGGGGGACATCGCCCAAAGAGCCCGCAACTTCGGTACGGGGACGACAAGTAATATCAGGAATTAAAAAATATTTTGAAGACCCACAATCTTTAGTGGGAATTACTTGCGCCTTTGTCACAAATTTAGAACCTAGAAGTATTATGGGTCTTGAAAGCCAAGCTATGATAATGGCCGCATCAGATAACGACTCTTTTACCCTGCTAAAAATGGACTGCCCAGCAGGTAGTAAAGTTAAATAATCAAGGATTCAAAACACAAGCTTTGCCTTGAGCAATAATCTCACTTAGAGTTACTTCTCCAATACCACTTATATTTATCAAATCTCCGACTGAAGTAAATGGTGTGATTTGGCGATAAGCTATTATTTTATCTGCAGTTGCAGGCCCAATATTTATTATTTCATCAAGTTCTTCTTTGGAAGCAGTATTTATATCAATACAAGAAACTGGAGGATCTACTTCATTTTCAATACATTGCTCACCTTCAAAATGATAACCCTCGGGAATAACAATTTGAATATCAGAAATATTAGGACAAACATCAACTGGCGCTGGCGGAGAAAGTGGCACCACTTCCACTATCACACTTTTCTCAATCCCTTTTTCTACTCCATCACAAGACAAAGTGTAGGTAGTGGTAGTTTGAGGCCAGATTATTTCTATCCCAGAAATTGTTTTTTCACCCATCCAACCATCACTCCCTTCACAAGAAAGAGTGTTATCAGATGCCCAATTCAGTACAGAACTCTCCCCTTCTATAATTGAAGCTGGTTCGGCGTAAAATTCCAAAGTAGGAGGATTTAGGTTTTCAGTTTTGCAAATACGTGGCACAGGGAAACGTGGGTGTTTTTGATTTATTTTTATTCTAATGGCACACATTTTATCTAACATCCTTGAAAAATATTCCTTGCGAGTTTCGTGTTTATTTTGAAAATTATCAAAATTAAAACCAAAAGCTTGAATATTTAGAACAGGTAAAATAAGCAAAATAAAAACGATAAAAACGATAAAAACTTTACCAACTAATTTTCGTTTCCCCATATTTATATTTGAATTAACTTAATATGATATAATTATATCAAATGGAAACTATTTTAGAATGGCACTCACCCGAACATCACTTTGATAAAAAATCTAAAGACTGGTATTGGATACTTGGCGTATTTGCTTTAGGAGCATCAATTTTAGCTTTTTATTTTGATAACTTTTTGTTTGGAGTATTTATTTTGATTGCTAGTTTAACTATCGGCATACTTTCATACAAAGAAACAAAAATAACTCCCGTAAAAATAACCTACAAAGGCATCATCTTTGGCAAACAACTCTATCCTTGGCTCTCTTATCGCTCTTTTTGGATTGAAGACGAACATACTCACGGATTTCGCATTTTAATGCACCCATTAAATTCATATTTACCCCTTACTATTATACCCATAAATGAGGAGGTTGATTTAAACGATGTCAGAGATATTCTTTTAGAATTTTTGGAAGAAGAATTTCTAGAAGAATCGTTCGTTCATAAATGGTTTGATAAAATATTAGCAAGATAAAAGTGGCGAAAGAGCCACTTTTTTGTTAATGTTTGACTGTGATAAACGCTCCCATCGTTCAATGGATAGGACATGACTTTGCGGAAGTTAAAATGTAGGTTCGATTCCTACTGGGAGCACATAAGTGTATATAATGCATATTGTTCCATATTCTGTTTGGCGCAATATAAAACGAAGGATGTTATAACGCACCATTTTTTAATATGCTAAAATTTTAATAATGAATCCCAAAGATTATAAAATTTGGACTCCAGTAAAGACTAAAATTCACAACAGTGAAAGCAATCGGCCCGGTTTCCATGAAAGAGAAATCTGGTACTGTCGTTTAGGAGAAAATGTTGGCTTTGAACAGGACGGCAAAGGAGACGATTTTCTCAGACCGGTTATTATTTTGAGGAAATTCAATAACGAAATTTTTTGGGCGATTCCATTAACTTCCGCTCTTAAAAAATCAAAATATTATTTCGCCATCACCCAGGAAGAGGGCAAGAAAAGCTCTGCTGTTTTGTCCCAGATTCGGCTTATTGACGCCAAAAGATTGAGTCACACTATAGGAGAGGTTAGCAAAGAAGAATTTGAAGAATTAAAGAAAAAACTCAAGGATTTGATTCCTTGAGTTTTTTCTTTTAACCTCCGCTTGTGCGGAGTCGGCCCGAAGGCATTTGTACTTTAAAGTATACACAATCCAATATAAAAGTCAAATGAAAGTGTGAGATAATGTGGTCTAATGAGTTCTATTTAAAAGTTATTAAAATGTATCCACTAGAAAAATTCTACATATATTTCTCTCCATACACCGCTCATGCTATTGATATTGATGGGGTGGTTTATCCGACTATTGAACACGCCTATCAGTGCCAGAGGTATACGGACTCAAAAATCATCGAGGAAATAAGAAATGCGCATAGCCCTGTTAAATCTTGGGAGGTTTCTTCTAAATACAAACATCTTCAGATTCCTGAATTTAAAAGCGAAGATCACAAACTTCAGGTAATGAAAAAGCTTATGAGACTAAAAGCTGAACAACACGAGGAAATTAAACAGGCTCTACTTGATTCTGGAGATTTAAAGATTGTTAAACATATTGTTACCTATCCACCCGGAGATGGTTTTTGGGATGATGGAGAGGATGGGAAAGGTCTAAATCACACTGGCAAGCTCTGGATGGAAATTAGAGAAGAATATATCGTTTCGCTTTAAAGTTGTCTATAATAAATTATTGATATAGTAT
>MHWA01000007.1:0-2359 GCA_001825335.1 Candidatus Zambryskibacteria bacterium RIFCSPLOWO2_01_FULL_35_19 | reverse complement strand
ATTGATATAGTATAGTTATATCCGTCCTTAGCTCAGTTGGTTAGAGCACGGAGCTTATACCTCCGGGGTCCTAGGTTCGAATCCTAGAGGACGGACCACATAAAAACTCTTGATAAAAATAGAGGTAATTAAGACAACAAGGAAAGATAAAAAACCAATTTTTAAACTTTTAAGGTTAGAGTAACTAGGCGAGATTTTTTGCGAGAAGCGGTGTTCTTTTTTATGATTCCCCTTTTCTTTGCTTTATCTATAACTTTTTGAAGTTTGGGAATGAGTTTTTTGGCTTCCTCTGTCTTCTTAGCTAAAATCAATTTTTTATATTCTTTAATCACGCCCTGCATTTCATTTTTTTTGCGTAAGTTAAAAACTCTCTTTTTCTTAGAGCCTCTTAAAGCCTTTTTTGCTGATTTGGTTATTGGCATAGTTTGTACAAGAAATATACCAGAAAGAAAAAAATAAGCAAATCTGATATATTAGATATATGTTTGGACACATTACAGGTAAAGTGTTTGATTTAAAGGGCACCAAAGCTATTGTGGAGGTTGGTGGTATTGGTTTTATCGTTCATAGCACCCCTTCTTATTTAAGTAAATTAAAAATGGGCTTAATTGCAAGTTTTTGGACACATACGGCAGTCAGAGAAAACTCAATAGATCTTTATGGATTTGAGATAGAAGAAGAATTGAGAGTTTTTGAACTTTTAATCACGGTTTCTGGAGTGGGTCCCAAATCCGGATTGGCCATACTTAGTGTGGCTGGAGTAAAATCAATTGAAGAAGCGGTAGCCACAGGAGACACTTCTTCTTTGACCAAAATATCTGGTATCGGCAGAAAAACCGCTGAAAAAATTGCCATAGAGTTAAACGGCAAACTAGTGACAACTAAAAAGGGAGGCGCAAGAGCGAGTGAGGATGTGGATGTTTTTGAAGCTCTCAAATCTCTTGGTTATAAAGAAAGAGATATCCAAGAAGTAATGAAAAAACTACCAAAAGATTTGGAAGGCACTAATGAAAAAATAAAACATATTCTCAAAAATTTAGGTAAATAAAATGCTTAAAATACTAAAAAAAATTATTCCAAAAACTTTGTTTGAATTTTTTCAACCTACTTATCATTATGGCTTAGCCCTTTTGGGAGCATTTTTTTATCGTTTTCCTTCTAGGAAATTAATAATCATAGGAATAACAGGAACTAAAGGGAAAACTACCACCGCAGAATTGGTAAATTCGGTCCTAGAATATGCTGGCTTCAAAACCGCTTTAGCAAGCACTTTGCGTTTTAAGATTGGAGAAAAAGAAAAAAGAAATTTGTTTAAAATGACTATGCCGGGGAGATTTTTTATACAAAAATTTTTAAGAGATGCAGTAAATGCTGGCTGTTCTCATGCTATTCTTGAAATGACTAGTGAAGGCGCCAAACAATTTCGTCATAAATTTATCCATCCGGATGCTCTTATTTTTACTAATCTGGCACCAGAACATATTGAATCACACGGCTCTTATGAAAATTATGTAAAGGCCAAACTCTCTATCGCTAGAGAGCTGGAAAACTCTACGAAAAAAGTCTGGCCGAACAAAGCGAGGAAACCCGAGGACTTTCCTTCCGGTCCCGCAATCATAGTAAATACGGACGATAAAGAAGGAGAAAAGTTTTTGACTCTTAATATAAAAAACAAAATCCCCTATTCTTTAAGTGATGCCATCGCTATTAAGACTGATGAAAAAGGGTCTTCTTTTCAAATTGACAAAATGGTCATCCATAGCAAACTACCAGGTATTTTTAATATTTATAATATGCTTGGAGTCATCGCTTATGCTAAATTTGTCGGCATCTCCCCCGAAAATATAAAAAAGGGGTTGGAAGAAATAAATTTTGTCAGAGGCAGGATGGAAAAAATAAATAAAAATCATCCGTCAGAAAATTTGTTTGATGTAATAGTTGACTATGCTCATACTCCCGATTCTTTAAAAGCAGTTTACGAAACTTATGCTTCTAAACATCATCTAGTCTGTGTTTTAGGCAACACCGGCGGAGGTAGAGATAAATGGAAAAGAAAGGAAATGGGTAAAATTGCTGACGAGTATTGCGACCAAATAATTTTAACCAATGAAGACCCTTATGATGAAGATCCAAAAAAGATTATAGAAGATATGAAACCCGCCTCCGCATCTCCTTCTAGTCGAGCTACGGCGGGCGAAGAAAGGTCTAAGTTCGATATAATTATGGATAGAAGAGAAGCTATTAATACTGCTATCAAAAAAGCAATTGATTTCAAAAACAAACAAAACTCAAACGAAAAAGTTGCTGTACTTATTACTGGTAAAGGCACCGACCCTTACATTATGGGTCCTAACGGCAC
>MHWA01000006.1:4367-38620 GCA_001825335.1 Candidatus Zambryskibacteria bacterium RIFCSPLOWO2_01_FULL_35_19 | reverse complement strand
CCTTTAATGGTTGGCCTGACCCAAACAAAGTGCCTTACGAAATTATAAAATTTAGTATGGATAGTGCGGTAGCCAGAGTCAATTTTTTGAAAGAAGAAATGGCAAGTTCAACACCAGATTCATCTTTATTAAATAGGTTAGGTCCAAAACAGTTACGGCCGTGGCTTCAAGATTTTGATTATCCTGTCCATTACACTAAAGAAATGGTTCGTGCCCAAATACAAGCTACTTATGATACGGGGTTGACTAGCTGGATGCTTTGGGACCCAGCTAATACATATACTCGGGAAGCGTTGCTACCAAAATAATGTAGCAAATAAAAATCAAAAACGAACTTTGCCTGCGTTAGGTCATAAAGGTTTGGGCTCTTGGCAAAGTTGTTTTCTGATTTTTATTTGCAAGAATGTTATAATATTTGATGATGGATAATAACTCTATTACATATTTCGCAGAAACAGATGCTAGAAACAAAAGGGTAAAGTTTGGTATTAAAGCCGAAGATCGGCTCCGTCATATTTATTCTATCGGTAAGACTGGTATGGGTAAATCAACTATGTTAGAAAATATGGCCATTCAAGATATCCAAAATGGAGAAGGAATGGCCTTTCTTGATCCGCATGGTAAGACGGCTGATTTATTGCTCGACTATATACCAGAGCATCGCCTCAAAGACGTTATCTATTTTGCTCCTTTTGATACAGAATATCCAATCTCTTTTAATGTTATGGAAGATGTTGGGCCAGAGAGAAGGCACTTGGTAGTATCGGGGCTTATGAGTGCGTTTGAAAAAATATGGGAGGACCAATGGTCTTCTAGGATGGCTTACATTTTACAAAATACTTTGGCAGCTCTACTTGAATATCCGGGAGCAACAATGCTTAGTATAAACAGAATGCTTACCGATAAACTTTATCGTAATAAAGTAGTAGACAATGTTAAAGACCCCACAACAAAAGCTTTTTGGACTGATGAATTTGCCAAATATACTGATAAATATGCAGCTGAAGCCACGCCGGCCATTCAAAACAAGGTTGGACAATTTGTCTCTAATCCGCTCATAAGAAATATTGTTGGTCAATCTAAATCTACCTTTGATATTAGAGAAATAATGGATAAAAAAAAGATTTTTATTGTGAATTTATCAAAAGGTTTGGTGGGAGAGAATAACGCCAATCTTTTGGGTTCAATGATTGTAACTAAAATATATCTTGCGGCTATGTCACGAGCGGACGCTGATCCAAAAGAGCTCAAAAAACTTCCTAACTTTTATCTTTACGTAGATGAGTTTCAATCTTTTGCTAACAAAAGTTTTGCCGATATTTTGTCTGAAGCTAGAAAATATAAATTAAGTTTAAATATAACTCATCAATATATAGAACAAATGGCCGAAGAGGTAAGGGCGGCAGTTTTTGGGAACGTCGGCACTATGATTTCTTTTCGAGTTGGCTCATTTGATGCTGAAATTTTAGAAAAGGAATTTGCTCCAGTGTTTACTATGGAAGATATTGTTAATTTGGGATTTGTTCAAATTTATTTGAAATTGATGATAGACGGAGTAGCTAGTCAGCCGTTTTCGGCCACCACTTTGCCACCGTTTCCAAAACCTGAAATTTCTTTTAGAAATGAAGCTTTAAAAATGTCTAGGAAAAATTATACTCGTTCTAAAGAAGAAGTAGAAAAAGAAGTGAAAGAATGGCATATGCCTGAACAAAAAATAGTAGCTAGTAGTCCCAAATATATAGAACCAAAAGTGAAAACAAAAATTGAACAACCTAAACAAAAGCCAAGATTTGAGCAAATAGAAATTAAAAAAGAGTCTCAATTTAAAAAAGAAGAAACAAAAAAAGAGGAAAATAATTTAGCTAAAGCAATAGGGGAGGCAGTAAAAGAAAAAAAAGAATTATGGAAAAAACAGGAACCAAAAAAAGAAATAATAAAAACTGTAAATTTTAATAATATTAAATCAGAAGTAAAACCAATTTCGCTTGATGAATTAAGACGTAAAGAGAAAGATAGGAATAAAACTCCTTCTCCTCAAAATATAAGCGCCTTAAAAGAGGCAATTCAAAAAGCTAAAAGCCAGCAAGTAGTAAGTAGTCAGCAGCCAGTAGTAAGGAAGAGTAAAGAAGAAGATATTCAAAAACGAGATATTGAACCTAAAACAAAAGAAAAAACTAAATCCTCCAACCTCCAACCTCCAACCTCTAAGCTTCCTAACGAAGTGCCAGAAGATGTTCTCCGAAAGATATTGAAAGGAGAGTAATTTTATGATATGATATAAAATATGAGTCAAATAACAATTCCTAAAAAAGAATATAGTCAACTAAAAAAACAATCGCAAGCTTATAAAAAAATAGCTGGCAGACTTTTTGCTGCTATTGTAAAGGATTCAATAGAAGATGTAATAATTGATTTTAAAAAAACTGGTTTGTATACAAAGAATTTTTTATCTGATTTAGAAAATGGTTTACGAAAATCTTCTTATGGTAAATAATCATGTTGCTCAAACCATTGAGAGCTGACCTTCTTTTATATCTTAAGAAACGTAATTTAATACGCAAATGGGTCAAGGTATCAACTTTATTTGTTCAAGATCATAGGCACCCATCTATCAAGTTTGAATTATTACAACCCAAATGGAGAGGGATTTTTTCTTTTCGTATTGATAAAAAGTATCGTGCTCTGTGTTTTGTTGCTAAGGGAGAAATAATTGAAGTCTTTCAAATAACAAATCATTATAAAAAATAGTTCAACAATGTGGTTAAAAATAAGGATTTTTGATACTATAAAGAGGTGGAAAATTCCAATAAAATACTCATATTCTCTACCTCTTATTTGCCTTTTGTAGGTGGGGCAGAGGTGGCTATCAAAGAAATTACGGATAGAATTTCTGGAGTAGATTTTGACATCATAACTAGCAGATTTGACTTTAAATTGCCTAAAAATGAAAAAATTGGAAATGTAAATGTTTATCGTGTTGGTTTTGGTTTTAAAACTTTAGATAAATTGCTACTACCTTTTTGGGGTGCTATCAAAACTATTTCTCTTAATAATAAAAATAATTACAAATATTATTTTTGCGTGATGGTTACTTTTGCCAGTGGGGCAGCTTATATCTCCAATATTATAAGTAGCAAAAAAGTTCCAATAATTTTAAATTTACAGGAAGGCGATTCGGAAGAGCATTTTCAAAATAGGTGGTTTGGTTTGATAAACCTCTCTTGGAAACTTGCTCTGAAGAGGTCAAGTTTGGTAGTAGCAATCAGTTCTTATTTGGCCGAAAGGGCAAAAAAATTTGGATATAAAGGGGATATAAAAATAATTCCAAATGGGGTAGATATTGAAAAATTTTCAATTTTTAATTCTCAATTTTCAAAAGAGGAGAGGCAGAAGATTAGAAAAGAAATTGGATTAGAAGAAAAAGATATTGGATTGATCACTACTTCTCGGCTGGTTTTAAAAAACGGAGTGGGGGATGTTATTAAAGCTTTACCAAAATTACCAAAAAATATTAAGTTTGTTATTTTGGGAGAAGGTTATTTGGAAAAAGAGTTAAAAGAATTGGCTATAAAATTAAATGTTTCAAACAGAATTATTTTTAAAGGTTTTGTTGAACACCCGGTGTTGAACAAATATTTAAAAGCATCAGATATTTTTATTAGAACCTCGCGGTCAGAAGGACAAGGTATATCTTTTCTTGAAGCTATGGCTTGTAAATTGCCCGTTATTGCTACACCGGTTGGGGGTATTGTTGATTTTTTACATGACCCGTTTTTTGAGGATGACACAGATAATCAAACTGGATATTTTTGTCAGCCCGAAAATCCAGAAAGTATTGCTGAAGCCGTAAAAAGAGTGATGGGTGATTTACAGAAAAATTCTGTTGTAGAAAATGCATATAATATGGTAAAAGAAAAATATGATTGGGATTTGATAGCAAGAGAGATGAATGAAGTATTTGATATAAATCGTGCTCCAAAGGACGTATCGCACGACATGATTTCGCTAAATCAAATAAAATGAAAATTTTAATCACTACAGGAATATATCCACCTAAAATTGGCGGCCCAGCTCAATACGCTAAAAATTTGAAGGAAGCATTTGAGAAAATGGGTAATTCTGTTTCAGTAAAAACATTTACTATTGAGAACAGAATCCCAACAGGGATAAGACATATTTTCTTTTTTTTAAAAATAATACCTAAATTAATTAGAGCAGATGTTGTGATTGCACTAGATACTTATGGGGTTGGATTTCCTACGGCTTTTGCCTCTAGATTGTTTTTTAAAAAAAATATTATTAGGACCGGGGGAGATTTTCTTTGGGAACAGTATTGTGAAAGGCATAATAAAAAAGTTTTGTTTAAAAATTTTTATAATACAGAAAAGCAAAGTTTTTCGTTAAAAGAAAAAATAATATTTTTAGTAACCAAATGGACATTAAAAAATGTGTCTCATATTATATTTTCTACGGAGTGGCAAAGAAATATTTTTGTCAGAGCATATGTTTTAAATAAAGAAAAAACCAGTATAGTGGAAAATTTTTATGGACCCAAAGAATCAAACGAAAATTATGAATCTAAAGAATTTGTGGCTTCAGCTCGTAATTTGGTGTGGAAAAATTTTGATATTTTGGAGGCAGTTTTTAATAAGATTAAACTAAAAAGTCCAGAAGTGGCTTTGTTTAAAGATAATTTGTCCTATATGCAATTTATGGAAAAAATGAAAGGCTGTTTCGCGGTAATTTTGGTCTCTTTGGGGGACATAAGTCCTAATATGATACTAGATGCCATAAGATTAAATAGACCCTTTATTTGTACCAAAGAGGTAGGAATATACGATAAGATTAAGGATGCTGGTACTTTTGTTGATCCGCTAAAAGAAAAAGAGATAGAAGATGCTATTTTAACATTATTAACAGAAGAAGGTTATAAAAAAGCTAAAGAAAAAGTCAAAAATTTTAATTTTGTTCACACTTGGGATGAAATAGCAGGAGAGTTTATAGAAGTCTATAAAAATATTGAATCCCGTTAGAAATATCATGATATACTCACTATACTTAAAATTAAATAACAAATTTTTAAAAGTTAAATTTCTAACGGGATGAAAGTCATATCTATAGGAATGGGTCAAAAAATATTTGAAGAAAACTCAGCTGTCAGACAGAGGATGATTGAATATGGAAAAATGTTTGACCAATTGCATCTGGTTGTTTTTACTCCAAATGATTCAAAATTTGAAAATCAAACTCTTTCGCGCAACGTATTTTTGTATCCAAGTAAATCAAAAATAAGAGCATTTTACGTTTTTGATTTTATAAAAATAATTGCAAAAATATTAAAGAAAATAGGTAAAAATAATGTTGTTATAACATGCCAAGACCCGTTTGAGACGGGTATCGTGGGCGCTTTGATAAAACTTTTTTATAATTTGCCACTACATATTCAAGTGCATACGGATTTTGCTCACAAGTATTTTAGAGAATCGTCAATGCTAAACAAAATTAGGTTTTTGATGGCTGAATTTGTTTTGAAATATTCTGATAGGGTAAGAGTGGTTTCAGAAAGAATAAAAAAATCAATAGAATCTTACTCTAAAAATATTGATGTTTTGCCTATAAAAATGGAAATTTTCCAAGGACAGTCCTTGGAAATAAAAAAGCTTTTTCCTTTTATGCTGATTATGGTTTGTCGATTGGAAAAAGAAAAAAATATAGAGATGGTTTTAAAAGTGCTTAAAAATTTAAATAATAAAGATATGGGACTTTGTTTGGTGGGAGATGGTTCGGAAAGAAATCGTCTTGAAAAAATGGCTCAAAATATGGGTATTTTTGAACAAATATATTTTGCTGGTTGGCAAAATAATTTGACCCCTTATTATCAAATGGCAGATGCTTTTGTTTCTACTTCTTTTTATGAGGGTTATGGTGTTTCAACTATAGAGGCGGCTTCTTGTGGTTTACCTTTAATATTGTCTGATACTGGTGTGGCTGGAGAAGTTTTTTCCGCCGTAGGCGGATCCGCCTCTGGCGGAAAAGATCAAAGGAGCGCTTTTATTTGTGATGCCAAAGATGAAAAATGTTTTACTCAAAGTATTTTGAAAATTTATGAAGATCAGGGCTTGAGAGAAAAAATGGGAGAAGTGGCTAAAGAGGTAGCTCAAAAGCATTTGGCAACATTAGATGATTATTTTAAAAAATATGCCGACTCTATTTTAAAAACTTCTGAAAATTTAAAACAAAGAAATTTTATTTCCAGAATTATTAATTTTAAATTGACTATTTGGCGGTCAATAATTTTTGTGCGTTATTTTATATGTGGTATTACAGCAGCAACTACCAACATAGGGTTGCTTTACATATTTACCGATATTGTCGGTATTTGGTATTTGTATTCTTCTATCCTATCTTTTGTTATTTCTTTAATTGTAAGTTTTTCATTACAGAAATTTGTAGTTTTTAAAGATATGAAAACCAGTGGTGTGCATTACCAGTTTTCAAAGTTTTTTATAGTAGCTGTTTTAGGAATTATTACCAATACCGTTATAATGTTTGTTTGTGTTGATGTGTTTGGTATATGGTATATTTTAGCTCAAATTATTGCTGGATTTTTTGTGATGATCCAAAATTTCCTGCTTTATAAATTTTTTATTTTTAATAAATAATATTATGAAGCTTTTAATACTAACTCAAAAAATGGACAAGGAAGACCCTACACTTGGTTTTTTTCATAATTGGGTAATAGAGCTTTCAAAAAAATTTGAAAAAATTTCGGTTATTTGTTTAGAAAAAGGTGAGTATGATTTACCAGAGAATGTGAAGGTTTTTTCTTTGGGTAAAGAATCAGGAAGAAGCAGAATAAAATATGTTAAAAATTTCTTTAATCTTATACTTGGTTTAAATAGGGAATACCAATCAGTTTTTGTTCATATGAATCAAGGGTATATTTTGTTGGGAGGATTTTTTTGGAGGATTATGAGTAAAAGGATTTATTTTTGGAGGAATCACCCAGAAGGAGGTTTACTTACTTGTATCGCTATTTGGCTTTCTAATAAAGTTTTTTGCACTTCAAAAACATCTTTTACAGCAAAATTTAAAAAAACAACTTTAATGCCGGTAGGGATAGATACTGGTGTTTTCAATACCGAGTCACGAAATATGAGTCACGAAATACTAAAAAATAAAATATTATTTCTAGGGAGGATGGATTCTATAAAAAAACCAGATCTATTAATTGAGGCACTGGATATTTTAAATAAAAAAGGTGTTGATTTCGTTTGTGATTTTTATGGAGACCCGACACCAAACACTGGAGATTATTACGATTCTATAAAAACTAAAATCAAAGAATTTGGATTGAGTGAAAAGGTTAACCTTTATAAAGGTGTGCCAAATTATAAAACTCCTAAAATTTATAATGAGCATAATATTTTTGTAAACCTAACTCCTAGTGGTAGTTTTGATAAAACTATTTTAGAGGCTGCTGCCTGTGGTTGTTTGCTCGTGGTTGCTAACAGGTCATTATTGGGAGAGATTGATGAAAAAATGATAATAGAAAGAGAAACTCCAGAAGATATAACAGAAAGAATTGAATTTTTGATGAATATTAATGAAGAAGAGAGAAAAAATACTTCAGAAAAACTCCAAAAATATGTCTTGGAAAATCACAGTTTGGATGCTTTAATAGAGAAGTTATGTATAGAAATAAAAAAGTAAGTGTAGTTATTCCTACTTATAATGAAGCCCAGAGTATTAGGGGTGTGATAGAAGGTTTTTTTGAAACCGGTTTTGTCGATGAAGTGGTGGCAGTGGATAATAATGCTCTTGGTAATACAGCAGAGGAAATAAAAAAAACCAAGGCTCGACATATTGAAGAAAAAGAAAATCAAGGTTATGGCCACGCTATTATGAGGGGATTGAAAGAAGCTGAAGGAGATTTGATTGTGGTGACCGAAGCAGATGGCACTTTTAGACCAGTAGATATAGAAAAACTTCTTTCTTATAGTCAAGATTTTGACGTGGTTTTTGGTACTCGTACATCAAGAGAGGTTATGTGGGAAGGAGCTTTTATGCCGTATCCAGTGCGTTTTGGAAATTGGTTGTGGGCTAAATGTGTGGAAGTTTTATTTAATGGACCAGTTTTGACTGATGTTGGTTGCACCTATAAACTTATTAATCGCAAAACATTAAATAAAATAGTAGAACTTTTCTCTCTTTCTAAAGGTGATGGCACTTTTAATCCGGAGCTAATGATTTGGATTTTGCGCCAAAATCTAAAAGTCATAGAAATACCTGTGATATATAAAGAAAGAGTAGGGAAATCGATGTATACAGGCAGTATCTGGCGGGCTACTAAATTAGGTTTTAAAATGATACCTGTCATATTTAAGTATGTTTTTAAGAAAATATGAATAATGAAACACAAGATCAATATTACAAATCTGGACAATATGATCCTGATAGGAGGAGAATTTTGGTTTGGAAGGAAATCATAAAATTTGAGAGTGAATATATACCAGAAGATGGGGCGGTTGTTGATTTGGGAGCGGGGTATTGCGATTTTATAAATCAAGTCAAAGCGGCAAAAAAATATGCGGTTGATCCCTCTCCCGAACTTTCAAACTTTGCCAATCCGAGTGTTACTAAAATCAATAGCCCGGCTTCTGACCTCTCCCAAATCCCAGATAATTCCATCGATATTGTTCACACTAGCAACTTATTTGAGCATTTTGACGATCAGGAATTAGGAAAAGTGATGGGCGAAGTAAAACGGGTGTTAAAGATGGGTGGCAAATTGATTTTGATGCAGCCGAATTTTTCTCTCCAGCCAGCAAGATATTTTGACGACCATACTCATAAAAAGATTTTTAATGATGTTTCGCTGGAGAGCTTTCTTATATCGCATGGCTTTAAAATAATTTTGAAAAAACCGCGTTTCCTACCTCAAGAAATGAAAGACAGCTCCTCTTTGATCCCTAATTTTATCCTGCCTCTTCTTGTCCGTCTCTACATCCACTCCCCAATAAAACCATTGGCTGGCCAGATGTTAATGATAAGTGAAAAAGTATAACCTCACCCCCGCCCTCTATCTTAAGTGCAGGAGAGGTGAGATATGTTAAAACAAATCAGCCCGTCCGCGTCTGGCGCGTCCGGGCTGGGTGGAAACCAGTGAACTGATCAGGATGCAGAAGCTTGGGCTACTCTGTAAGACAGCCACTCCAGAATTCGCTTTCCCAGGTCTCCGCTATGGGTTAGAACCCAGAAGGGGATCAAGGGGATCAGAGTTTCCCACAAAATTGCTCTGTTCATGTTCCGGAAGTTCAGGATAGGTGATTCCGGATCATGAGTCTTGGCGATGGGAATCGCCAAGATGAAAATATTTGTCTCTGGGAAATACAACCGATAAATGTCCCGGGTTCTCCGGGAGTTGAACTCGTCGGTGACAATAAGCATGGTCCAAGGATACCAGTCAATTTCGTCATAGAAGGCTCTGAGAGCTTTTGCTTCGGCGCTTGTAGTAGGGATTGATCCCACATGAGTTGCGCTGGGCAACATCTTCTCAACCCAGTTTTTTTCGTTTGCTCCTTCTGGGTTTCTTGAGTAAGTGCTGAAGAACAACTTTGCATTTGGATAGCTCTCCTGAAGATTGGCAACACACTTCATTGTTGCTACCGACCCATTTGCCAATCGATTTCGTGTTGCTCCGTGAGTAACTTTCATTATGACATCTAACATCACGGAGACATTATGGCCTTCTAGTGTGTGGTATGGCAAAGGGAATTTCTCGCTTGCCGTGGACCACTTGCCTGCGTAAATACGGGCGATACGTTCAGCTAAGGTCACTTAGCACCTCCTTTCTTTCTACTTTTAACTATATCACAAAAGGGTTTAAAATGCAAGGGCTAGGGTAGTTTGTCTTTGATGACTGAGGTGGTGAAGCTCCAAGCCATAGGGACGAAACCTTTGTCTAAAATTTCATCAAGTGCTTCTACGAACTTATCCAAATGCTCTTTCTCTACGATCAGAGGAGGCATTATGTGTAGTATGTCTATATTTGAATCAGTGAAATGTGCCAATATGTTATATTTTTTATATAAAGTCCGCACTAAGCTAGCCATCATAACTTTATCAAAAGTGTCTATCAGTGGTAGAGCAGGGATCTCAAACTTACCATTAAATATATTTCTAAAATTAAACTGGATACCCTGAAGCAAGCCCCTGCCTTTTATGTTTTTGATCTGGTTAGGGTATTTCGCTTTAAGGTTGTCTAATTTTTCTTTAAGGTATTCTCCTTTTTCCCTAACACTTTTCTGGAAATCAAGGTCACCAAATATATTTAAAGCTTCAATAGCAACAGCGCATGATACTCCGAGTCCTCCAAAGGTTGTAGTATGGAGTCCACAAGTTTCTCTTTTGCCATATGCTTTTTTAAATAATTTTTCACTTGTAACCATTGCTCCTATTGCTCTAGACCCACCACCAAGTGCTTTTGATATAGTCACTACATCTGGTACTACATCTTCACTTTGAAATGCACAAAAGGTGCCACTTCTAGACATTCCAACTTTTACTTCATCAAATATAACGAGGACATTATTTTTATGACATATATCAACTACATATTTTAAGTAGCCTTCTTTTGGTATTTCTATACCTTGCCCTTGAATTGGTTCAATTATGATAGCTACAATCTTGTCACCATTTTCTTTCAATACTTTTTTTAGAGCATCTATATTGTTATAGGGTATTTCAATCATATTTTCATCTGGAATACTGTGAATGAATCCATCTCTAAAATTGCCAGAACGCGACACAGACAGAGTGGTATGAGTTTTGCCGTGGTAGGCGTTTTTGGTGGTAATAAATTTATTTCTAACAGTTCCTTGTGCTTTTTCACAAAGCTTCATAGCTGCCTCTACCGCTTCTGCTCCGGAGACAGTAAAGAATGATACAGAAAGAGGATCTGGGAGTAGCATTGATAAATTATGTGCTAGTGCAGATTGTAGTTTGCTTGGACCTAACTTGATTGCATTTAAAATTTTATCTATACGGCATCTCTCTTCAGCTTTAAGTATTCTTGGGTGGTTATGTCCTAACGCTACAATACCTAAAGCTGATGTAAAATCTAATATCTTTCTACCGTCTTTTAGCTTAATCTCCATACCTTCGGCTGATATAGCATCTAAATCATCTAATCCCAAGATTTCATAAATACCTAAAAGACCTGCGTTTACATTTTTTTTGTATAACTTATTTGCATACTCCTGATCTAAATCTAGAGCTTGATCAAGATTTAATAATTTATTTTCATTGTTTTCTCTATCTTTTATTTTATTTGTCATTTCCTCTTTATTATTTTTAAAAATCCTTCTATACATATCTGATTGGAAGATCTCTTCTGGATCATACTTTTTCTTTAATGCTAAAAATTGATCTACATTTTTATACATTTTCCGAAATTCATTTGCTGTTAAGTTTGCATCTTTAGCCAAATATACGATACCCCCAGCATCAATTACAATTTTATTCATTTTTTGGAATAATTCATCTTGCTTTTCTTTTTCTTTCGGGCATCGTGGGATATCCATGGCAAAAGAGTAACCATCCATAGAATAAGATAAAAGAAAGTTGTCTTTTCTGTGCACCTTTATAGCAGAAAGGTAAGCAGGCATTTGGTATTGGTGAGTAAGGGCAATAAGTAAGGGAATAATTTCTCGCGCTTTTTCTTTTGGAATAAGTGGTTCGTATTCAAAGAAACCATGACGGAATACTTGTTTCCAGTTTGGAACATTATCAAGTAGAAAGGTGAATTGATATATATCTTGGAGATGATATTTTTCAGAGCTTGTTTTTTTATCAAGATGATATTTAAATCCAGAGACCAATTTCATTGTGTAATCATTTAAAAAATATTTCCCAATTAGAGGTATTAATTTTTTAGGAAATATACCGAAAATATTTTGGGATATTTTCCTCATTGACTCTATGTCCTTTGTTTTTGAATTGTTTTGAGTAAAATTACCCGCATGGATTGTGCCTCTACCTAATTCTGATGTTTTAGGAAAGCAGTCTACTTGAGCAATAGCAAAATCGTTTTTTTCTGTCTCTTTATCTAAATCATTCATTAATTCGTTAAGTGATGAGGCGGTGCTTTTTTTGACAGATAAATATGGAGAGGGAATAGGAATAAGCTGTAAAGTTATCTCCGTTACAATACCAAACAGTCCTGCTCCACCAATGACAGCAAAAAATAAGTCATTATTTATTTCTTTTGAACAGTGAAGACTTTCTCCAGAAGCGATAATAATTTTGAATTCTTTGACCCATTCTCCAAAATTTCCTTTTCTGTAGCTATTTTTACCATGAACATTATTTGAAAGAGCTCCACCTACTGTGACATAACGAGTACCGGGTATAGTGGCTAATGTCCAATTATCTTTTAAACAATGGTTAAGTATTTGATCAAGGGTAACACCGGATTGTACTTTTAAAACACCAGTTTTTTTATTCCATTCTATTATTTTATTTAACCTGTTTGTTTCTATTATTATCTGGTCATTATTTAAAGATTGATCACCATAACTTTGTCCCGCCCCACGTCCTAGGATTGTGTTATTGTTGTTTTTTAACGCTTTAATGATAGAAGAGACTGTTTTTGTCGTCTTAGGTAGAACAGTTATTGAGTATGAAGAATTGGTATTTGACCAACCAAATATCTTTTTTTTGAGCACCTTGTTTTTTTCATTCATGAAGCCATGTTACAATGATACTTTAATTATGTCAATTATTCATTAAATAAATTTTTGTGGTAGTATCTTCTTATGAATTTAGAATTTTTTCGTAAAAAAGATTTTGTTTGGTTCATATTTATAGCTATTATCTTTGTGGCTTTACGTTTACCGGCGGTTCATAATTCATATCATCAAGATGAGTATAAATGGGCTTATATAGTAAATACTAATATAAGTTCAGAAGTGGGACGAATACCTCATCCACCTGTCGGTGAGTTTATTTATAGAAGTGCTAATAATATTTTAGGTAATGATAATTTGAGATTAGTACCACTTGTGTTCTCTTTTGTGAATTTGTTTTTACTTTTCTATTTAGCAATGATTCTTTTTGGTCGCAAAGTTGCTTTATGGATTACATTGTTTTTCAGTATTTCTTTTTATTCTGTTCTAGCTTCCTTAATGGTAGATACTGATGGGGCTATTATGCCAATGTTTTTCTTAATTATGGCAATTTCATATATGAAATTAAGAAAAACAAATTTCCAATTTAAAATTTCTAATTTTCAAACTACCAAATGGTTGATTGTTTTTGTTTTAGCTGGAATTTTAGGATTTTTAATAAAAGTTAGTTTTGTTGTTTTTATAGGTGCTTTTGTTTTAGATTTTGTTATAGAAAAAAAAATATTATCAGATAAAAAACGAGTATTTAGATTTTTAGGATGGATAACAGGAATTGCTGTCTTATTGATATTGATATTGTTTGTTTCAAGATTTATTTTTCCTTCTTTCAGATTAGAATCTTCTCTCAAATATTGGGAACATTTTGTTAGCTTTAGTGGTAGAGGATGGTTTCAAACGACTATTCAGTTTATAAAAGCATTACTATATTCTTCTCCACTTCTTTTGGCACCGTTAGTATTTATTGATAAAGAAATTTTTAAAAAAACCAGATTGTTTTCTCTACTTATTTTTGTAGGACTTGTTTTTTATCTATTACTTTTTGATTTCTCTATCGGAGCTTTGGATAGATACCTGCAGTTTTTGGTTATCCCACTTGCTATTATATCTGGCGCTATATTTAGTAAAATAATAGATAAAGAAGAGAAAATAAAAAGTGGAGAATGGATGCCGTTCATTATTATTGCTGTTTTGATTTTTATATTTCAGTTTTTAAATCATCTTGCTCTGCCTCTTTATCCAAAAACAGAATGGATAAGAAGAGTATTTTATCTAGGATGGAGTACACTTTTTCCTTTTATGGGAGGATCTGGCCCTACACCGTTTTATATTTCTTTAGGATTTATAGCTTTGGTTTGGATTGTTTGTTTAATGTTTGTTATTATTGCTTTGAAAAAAATAGAATTAAGGAAAAATATTTTGATTGGGGTTTTTATTTTTGGACTTCTATATAATGTAGTTTTTGCTGAAGAATATCTATTTGGCAAGATAAATGGCAATACTTCTTCTCTCATTAGTAATGCCGTGGAGTTTATTGAACAAAATCCAGATATTAAAAAAGTGATTGTTTATAATGATAACGGTGGTGGAGAAATTGTGAATCTAGGTAAGTATAGAAAACGACTTTATATTGACCCTAAGTTTGATATTAATGAAAAAATTGAGGGTCTTAATAAATATAAAGAGCATTATTTAGTTGTTAATATTCCTAAGATTGATCCAGAAAGTGTTTATGCTAAATATTTAAATTCTTGTCAGTCTATCTATGAAGAAACATCTGGAAAAATTTCCGCCAATATATATGATTGTAGCAACGCTCCAGATATAACAAATGAAAGATAAGCTTTTAAAATTGAGGAAAACAAAGGTTTATATTACGGGTGATCACTCTTCTCTTATTTGTTGTCCCTTTTGTAAAGCTGACCTTCAAAAAACAGATAAAAATTATTTATGTAAAATGCACGGTCTATTTGATATAGACAGTTCAAACAGACCACTTTTGATTGAAAAAAAAGTTCTCAAAAAAAACACTACTGAACATGAATCCGGTATTAATTGGTTGAAGTCATTTCTTAAACAATTTCCAAAACTTTATTATCTTGTATGGCATATTGTTTGTCCGGTGATGATGCTTGTAAATGGTCCACGAATGGTCTTAGGTCGGATAAAAAAAGATGGTATCACTATTGATATTGGTTCTGGACCAGAGAGACTTGGTAGAGAATTTATAAATGTAGATATTTTCCCATTTTCTGAAGTAGATATTGTAGCTGACGCAGAAATATTACCTTTCCGTGATAATTCAATTGATGCCGCAGTGTCTGAATCTGTTTTTGAACATGTGCCCGATGCAGATAAAGTTGCTCGTGAAATGGTGCGGGTAGTAAAACCTGGTGGCTATATCTATGTTAGCGCCCCTTTTGTGCATCCTTACCATGCATCACCTGATGATTTTAATCGTTGGACAATTTCAGGACTCAAACATATGTTTCCAGAACTTGATATTATAGAATCTGGTATTCGTTCTGGACCGTGGAGTGCTTTTCTTATGTTCTTGGCTTATTGGTTGGGTATCATTTTTGCTTTTGGTTCAAAAAAAGCAGCTCCATTTGTGGCTCATATTTTTATGTTAGTTTTAGGACCATTAAAGTACTTAGATTATTTATTTATGAAAATGCCTGGAGCAGAAGCAGTTTCAGCTCATCTTTATATTTTAGGTAAAAAGAAATGATAGAATATTTACATAAATCAATATCTTCTTTTGGAAGAGATAGACATAGGGTTGTTTTGTTTTTTGTGCTTGTATTTTTAGCATTTTTCTCCGCTTACGTCCTTAATCATAAAATAGAAGGGGATAGTTTGCTTTATGTTAATAGCATAGAGGTATTAAAAACTGGCGTGCAGTTTATAGATTTTATTCCAATGATGATTTTGAGTACTTATTTAGGATTGAAATTAATAATGCTTTTTAATTTTTTTACTAATGATATTGCTATTTCTTGGCTTATTTTAAATAGCATAATGTATGTCACTATGGGGTTATTTTTCCATGCTCTTCTTAAGAGAATAGTGAAAAATAATCAGGTGGCTTTTTTAGGAACGCTATTTTTAGCTACAAACTATGCTTCGGTAGCTTTTGGTATGGCTTATATGATGGATATAGGGGGTTGGGCTTTTTATATAGCCTCTCTTTATTTTTCTTATCGTTATTTAGAAAGTGAAGGTGATGAAGGTAACAAATGGCTTTATATTTCATCTGCTGTTGTGGGAATAGGAGGGTTGTATAAAGAATATGCTTTTGTTGCTTATGTTATTATTTTTGGATTAATTCTTTTCAGGAATTGGAAAGACTGGTCAAAGATATTTTGGAAGGTTGTGGTTACATGCTTACTTGCTTTTACTCCTTTTCTTTTAATGAACATTTATACTTTTATTAAATTTGACCAGTATACTTATCTTGATTGGTTTTTACATAATCAAAATACTTACACCTATCAAAATAGACCTGTAGAGTTTATAAAATCATTTGGGTCAATTTTTAATATAGGATGGTTTTTGTTTCTAGGAGGATTTTATATACTACTTAAACGTTTAAAAGAAATGTTTTTAAATAGAAATATAGATAAAGATATTTTGTTTATAGCTCTTATAATATTATCTTCTTTTTCTGTTTTGCTTTGGCCGGTAGTGACAAGGGTTTTGTTTATCACTATGCCAGTAGTAATTATTATTAGTAGTTTGTTTATTAAAAAAATAAAAAGGCCTTTTTTGGTTGTTACTCCAATCCTTATTATATATGCAGTCTTAAGCTACTTGATGGACGCTTATATATTAGATTTTGTCAATTTACCTTTTTAAATTTCTCTTTAAGTAATAGAAAAATACTTTGAATACCATGGCGGTATCTTATTTTTTTACCTTCTTTTTTTGTGCGAGGACTGTTGTAAGAAATTGGTACTTCGGATATATCAAAACCGTTTTTTATAAGTAAAGATGAAAAGGATATTTCTGATTCAAAACCACCATTTGGAAAATGGATAATGGCTTCTTTAGGAAATAGTTTATAACATGTCCACAAGTCCGTAATATCTGTATTAAATAATAAATTAAATTCTTTAGTTAAAAACCATACTCCTAGTCTTGCTAGTAAACCTCCTTTTCTTTCCGGCCCTAGATTGCGTGATCCATAGACTGCTGTCTTTTCTGAAGTGACTTTTTTTAATAATTTTGGAATGTCTCTGGGATTGTATTCTAAATCAGCATCTTGAATTAACATAAAATCTCCAGTGGCTACGTTAAGGCCCCTTTTAACTGCTGCTCCTTTGCCTTTTTCTTTTTCAACAAAAACCCTTACTTCCGGTATAGATTTGGCGATTTTTAGAGTATTATCTGTAGAATTATTATCAACAATAATGATCTCTTTCTTTAATGGTGATAAATCTACCTCTTTAACTTTTTTTACTATTTCAGCTAGAGTTTTTTCTTCATTATAAGCTGGTATTATTATTGATAATTTTTCCATAATATTATGGTATAGTATCATAAAATGGAAAATATTCCTCTATATTCCCATATACTATGAATAAAAAAATATTATTTTTGATAAATGACCTTGGAATAGGTGGAGCAGAAAAGGTTTTTATAAAAGATGCAAATATCTTAATGGAAAAAGGAAATGAAGTTTTTTTTGCTATATTGTTTGGAGAAGATAAAGACCAAAAACTAATTTCTAATTTGAAAATAAAAAAGGAAAATATATTTTTTTGTAGAGCAAATAAAATTTATGACTTTGGGGCTTTAAAGAGATTGTCTAATTTTATAAAAAATAAAAATATTTATGTTGTTTATTCAACTTTAAATGAGGCAAATATTTTCTCTAGGTTTTTAAAAATTTTTAATTTTAAAATAAAGGTTTTTATAAGAGAAGCAAATGTAGCAAATCAAAAACCCTTAAAGTTTAAATTTTTGGATATTGTTTTAAATATTTTTGTAGAAAAAATTGTTTGTGTTTCAGAAGAGGTGAAAGAATCACTATACAAATATCAACCTTTTTATAAAAAGAAAATAGAAGTTTTGGTAAATGGAGTAAATGTTCCAGAAGTTCATAAAATATATGCTGGAAATATAGAAATACCTATAAAAATATTAAGTGTGGGTAGCTTAACTCCTCAAAAAGGCCATAAGCTTTTAGTAGAAGCCTTATTTATGGTGAATAAAAAATATCCAAACTCTTTTAAAGCTACTATTGTAGGTAGTGGAGTAGAGAAAGAAAATATTATCCAAAAGATCTCTGAGTTAAATTTAGTAGATAAAGTCTCTATTATAGAGCCTGTTTCTTCTGAAGAATTGTCTAAATATTATATTGATTCAGATCTTTTTGTCTTGAGTTCTCTTTGGGAAGGTTGTCCCAATGTGTTACTTGAAGCTATGGCTCATGGACTTGCCTGTGTTTCTACTAAAGTTAGTGGGGCTAAGAGTATAATAGGAGATGGTTTATCTGGTAAACTAGTTTCTATAGGTAGTAGTGATAAATTGGCAGACGCTATTGTATATATGTTAGAAAATAAGAATAAATTTACTATTTTTGGTCAAAATGCGAGGAAAAGAGCTCAAAATATGTTTTCTAATAAAAAACATATAGAAAAATTACAATCAATATTAGGATGAAAAAATTAGCTAAAAAAGAATACTGGGATTCTATTTATAAAGATATGGGAAATCGCAATAAAAAACACTCCTATTTTTTGTCTTTTAGAAATTGGCTTAAGAAACATACCAGAGATTATAGTAATTTTTTGATGTGGGAAGTACTACTACCTAAGTATTTACCTGAAAATAGTAATTTAAAAATAATTGAAATTGGTTGTGCTCCTGGTAAATATTTGATCAATTTTAATAGACAATTTGGGTTTGAGTCTTATGGGGTGGAATATTCAGAAAAAGGAGTTGAAACTACTAGAAAAAATTTCTTAAAAGAAAAATTAAATCCTGAAAATATAATAAAAGCTGATTTTTTTGATAATGAATTTCAGGCAAATAATAAAGAAAAATATGATATTGTCTTTTCTAGAGGATTCATTGAGCATTTTGATAATGTTAAAGATGTTGTTAATAACCATTTGAACTTAATAAAAAGTGGGGGATATATAATTATATCTATTCCAAATCTTTCGGGTATAAACAAAACTTTGTCTAAAATATTAAACATAGATTCTTTTTTGCTTCACAATACTTCTATAATGAACAAAGAAAAATTTATTGATCTATTTTCTGAGAATAAAGTAGAGAAGTTGTATGGTGATTATGTAGGAGTTTTTAGTTTCGGACTTTTTAACACAAACAAAAAATGGAAATATTATTTGTATCGATTGTTACTTTTAATCCAGAGGCCTTTTGATTTTGTGTTGAGATTAGTATTTAGAGATAATATGATGAAAAATAACAACACTAGCCCCTACCTTCTTTTTATCGGTCAAAAAAAATAAAATGTGTGGGATATTTGGGACAACAATAAAAAATGTGAATTCAAAAGAAGCTTTTGCTGGGCTTTTACATCGTGGTCCAGATGATAAAGGAGAGTGGAAAAATAATGAAATATTGCTTTGTCAGACTAGACTTTCTATAATTGACCTCTCAAGTGGTGGACATCAGCCTATGTTTAATGATACTAAAAATTTGAGTATTACCTTTAATGGTGAGATTTATAATTATAAAGAATTAAAAAAAGATTTAGAATCAGAAGGTATAAGTTTTAATAGCGAAAGTGATACAGAAGTAATACTTAAAGGTTTTGAAAAGTATGAGGATTTATTTTTTTCAAAACTTAGAGGTATGTGGGCTTTAGCAATATATAATGCAGACAAAAAAATATTGACTCTTTCCAGGGATAAATTTGGTATAAAACCTCTTTTTTATTCAAAAGTAGGGGATAAAATAGTCTTTTCTTCGGAAATAAAGGCGATGGTACCTTATTTGCCAAAACTTTCTCCCAACACTTCAAACTATTTTCTTTTTTATAATTTAGGATATTTCCCAGCAGAGTTGACTTCTTTTAAAGAGATAAAAAAAGTTTTGCCAGGAGAGGTGATTACTTTTGATATTACTAAAAACTCATTTACTCAAAAATTTGTAGATTTACCAAAAGAAGAAAATATTATAGAAGACGAAAATAAAACTATTGAATTGATACAAAAAGGAATGGAAGAAGCAATACAAAAACACTTTGTTTCAGATGTACCTGTTGGAGTGCTTCTTTCGGGTGGTAACGACTCTTCTTTTATCGCTGCTGTCTCTAAGAAAATAGGTAAAAACCCAACTTGTTTTAATGTTTCTATAGAAGGAAGTTTAGACAATGATTATGCTGAAAAAGTAGCAAAACATTTGGAATTACCTTTTGAGAGGGTAGTTATAAAAAAAGAAGAGTTTGAAAATCAATATAAAAAAGTTTGGGATATTATAGACCAGCCGACTTCAGACGTTTCTTTTATCCCGACTTCTTTAGTTTATGCTGTTATAAAAAATAAGATGAAAGTTGTTTTATCCGGAGAAGGGGGCGATGAACTTTTTGGCGGGTATTTGAGACATAAAGAATTTGCTAATTTAAAAGAGATGCATTTCAAAATTTTTTTCCCAGATTTATCATGGCTCTCTAAAATATCATTATCAGTTTTAGCTCCAATAGTTGGAAGATTAAGAAAGATAACCTCTTCTTTTGAAAGTTTGGGGAGTTTGTATTTGTATAGTTCGAGGCAAATAGATATTGGGATAAAACAAAAAGAGACTCTAGATTTTTTGAAAACATTTTATAATAATCATCCTTATAAAAAGACAATCCAACCGAATTTGTTTTTTGACTTGTTTATGTATTTACCCTTTAGCTTGATGTATAAAGGTGATATGTCTTCAATGGCTTATGGTATAGAAAGTAGAGTACCTTTCCTCGATAATCAGTTGTTTAAAAGTTTATCTAAAATTCATCCAAAATTGAGACTATCAAAAGATTTTACTAATAAAAAAATAATGAAGAAAGCGATGGAAAGGTATTTGCCCAAAGAATTAATTTACAGAGGTAAAACTGGTTTTGGTATCAATATAAATAAATTTAGTGGTGTGGTTTTGAGTGATTTAATTGAAGCAATAAATTTTCATAATGAAAAAAAAGAAGAGTTAGGTATAGTAGACGCTGGATTAGATAATGTTATAAAAAAGAGTAATGCCTCAATTATATTAAAAAAATACCCCAGATTTGCTTTTGCTTTGATATCAAATTACAAAGTAATGCAAAAATATTGTGATAAGTAAATTGTAACTTATTTTTTCTTTAGATTCCGTAGATTAGAAACTGCACCGGAAAAGTGGACGTTAAAGAACATAGAAAAGACTGCTTTAAATACGCGCCACATATCTTTTAATCTATATACTCCTGGTTCGCCATAAGTTCGTGGTTGAAGAGGCATTGGTACTTGATAGTATGAATAACCTGCTTTTATTATTTGAACAAGAATCTCTGCCATGAAGGCAAATCCATAAGTGCTTCGACGAGCGGCACGGAATAAATCTGTGCGTATGATGGCAGGTCCAGTAAAATATTTTAGTTTGACGCCAAAAAACAATCGCATTAGTCGGCCGAAGTTAGCTGAAAGTATTTGTCGAGGGAGGGCACGTACTTCTGGGTTTGATATATAGGTATTTATTATGTCTGCTTTACCAAGTGCTCCAAAAAGGTTGTGAAGAGCTTCTTCGGTCATTTCGTTATCACCGACTACATAAGCAGAATATTCACTGGTGGCAACTTTTAGACCATCACGTACCGCTTGACCGCTACCCAAGTTTTCTGTGGGATAAACATGCTTTATGTGTGGATTATGACTCTCCATCTCTTCAATAACATCGCGCGTTCCATCGGTAGAACCATTATCTGAAATAATAATTTCGTATTGATTTATGTTGCTATCATTAATAGCACGTAAAACAGCTTCTACTGCTTTCCCTATATTTTCCGCTTCATTTAATACTGGTATGACTACCGAAAGTGATGGCTTCATAAAATATGCCCTCTAATTATTATTAGTAAAATAATTTTTAATAATGTGACTAGAATGAAAAGGTAGTATTTCTTTTGCAAAATGAAGACGTGCTCCTACTTCGTCTAAGGTCTTTTTTTCGCGTCCCATTGGAAGAGACGGATCTTTTTCTTTACCAGCAAATTCCTCACTTTTTACATATATATGAGGTTTTAATAATCGTATTATCTCGTGTGCTTCTGGGTTGCGATCAAGAGATACAAAATCAACATAGATAAGTGCTGCAATCGATTTTACCCTGATTTCCTCCTTGTAAACTGGACGACCAGGTCCTTTACGGACATGTATATCGGGAGTGACGGTTACAATAACAATGTCTCCCAAAGAACGAGCTTGCTCGAATAAATTTATATGTCCTGGGTGAAGTAGGTCAAATGTCCCGTGACAATGGATTATAATTTTATTTTTTGCCCGTAACTTTTCGCATATATGAGCAAGTTCATCTAGGGATTTTATTTTTTTGTGGATCATTGTTTTAGTAGTATAAAGTATTTTGACAAAAAAACAATATATGGTTATTTATTGAACTTTTTGCCTATAGCGATAAGACTTTTGCCTACAGGAAGAGGTATAAATTGTTCTATAGTGCGAAGAATAGGGATGATTAATTTGTCGTAAAAAGAGACATTTCCGGGCTTGGGTTTCATTTTCAAAATTTTGTATACCATAAACCAAGTGAAAATACCGACAATATCAAAATATTTTATTTTTTCTACCACAAAACCACTTTCTTCCAATAGTTTTCTAAGTCGTTTTTTGGTATAGCGTCTAAAATGACCAATTGATTTATCATGTTCACTATAAAGGAAAGGTAGAGCTGGTACAAAAATACAAATTCGCCCCTCATCTTTGAGGCAATCATAAACATATGAAAGCTCTTTTTTATCATCTGCTACGTGTTCTAAGACGTTTACGTAAGTGATGGAATTAAAACTATTTGAATAATTATCTTTTATATCACCTAGAAAGCCGTTTACTATTTCGGCTCTAGAGTCAGAAATGTTTTGTTGGTAGAGAATGCAGATATCTTTGTCAGGTTCAACAGAAATAAGCTTTTTAATATTGGGACTTTGTAGAAGAAATGCTGAAAAATTACCATTACCAGCTCCTATTTCAGCTACCTTTTCACCCAAAAAATTCTTGAGCTCGTCAAAGACCCAGTTGTGGTAATTATTAGCTTTTGACATAGCTTCTAAATCCTTGATTTCATAAGTAAAATTGGTCATACTGTGATAGTTATTCTAGAGAATTATAATCACTACGTCAAACTGAATTATAAATAAAAGTGTATGCTAAATATAAGTAATAAATATCGGACTTACATATTGATTTTTATTGTATCGGTTGTTGTGATAGGAAGTAGCATCCTTTTTATATCTTTAACTGCTAAAAATTCTGAAGCCAAAGAAGCTAAAGAATACCCAGCTTTAAATATTGGAGTTGCTGGCGTTACTTATGATAATGGATTTTTAGCTAAGAACCTAGTTGAAAACAAAGTATTTTCAAGAAGTGAAAATGCACCATTTGAACCTGATACTTGGCGTACACCCGGGTATCCATTTTTCGTAGCTATTTTTTACTATTTGTTTGGGAGTCTTTATCCAGTATTAATAGCCCATATTTTTTTAGTTTTCTTAACTTCTTTATTTATATTTAAAATAGTAGATAAATTAACAAATCATAAATTAGCGCTGATTGCTTCTATCTTATATATCATTTTACCAGGCACTCTCCTTGCAGCTTCTGCTCTTTTTAATGAAACTCTATTTGTTTTTATTTCTATGTCTGCTTTGTATCTATTTTTATTTTCAGAAGTTAAAAATATGTATTTAAAATGGGCTCTCACGGGGTTACTCCTTGCTTTGACTATTTACATAAGGCCAGCTTCTCAATATATACTTTTATTTTTTATACCAGCTTATTTTATTTTTTATTTAAAAAAGGAGGAGACAACTCGTCAACATATCTTTGCTACTATTTTTTTGATAATAGTTTTTTTCGCAACTTTAAGTCCTTGGTATATAAGAAATAAAATAAAGATGGACGTTTGGGCTTTTGCTTCTACTGGTCCTTATGTTTTATTTCGTCAAAATGCCACTCAATTTTATGCCGCTTTAAACAACATAGATATTTTTCAAGCTAGAAGGGATATGTTGGAAAAAGCTGGTATTCCTGAATACCCAATACCTCAAGATCTTAAATATTCAAAAGCAATGCAAGAGACTGCTATTGAAGTAATAACTTCTCATCCATTTAGATACGCTATTTTTCACGCAACTTCCTTTATCCCATTTTTTACATCAAGTGGAATTAATGAATACGATAGACTGATTAATGATTTGCAACCAGATTTTAATCCAGAACCGGAACCTTCACTTATCCAAGCATTGCACCCATTTTCATTACCTGTTTTGATTACAGTTATTAAAAATCACGGCTGGACTTTAGTTGAAAATTTCTTTTGGTTAATTATAACTGTCTTTGCTTTTTTGGGTATGTGGTTTTCTAAAAATAAAAGATTAATAAGAATGTTTTGGGCAATTATAATGTATTTTGCTCTTGTTACTGGACCAATTGCTCATGCTCGTTATCGTATACCGATAGAGCCTCTTTTGCTCATAAGTGCTTTTTCATCAGTTTTTTTTATATGGTCAAATTATAGAGAACACTTCAAAAATAAATTAAAAATTCTAGAAAATAAATTATTCAAAAGATAATGCATATAAAATATATTACAAATGTGCGTATACCTACCCCTAGGGCACAGGGTTATGCCATTATGAAGATGTGTAGCGAGTTTTCTAAACTTGGGTTTAAAGTAGAACTTTTTGTGCCAGATCGTAAAAATATGGAAAAGGACAACAATCCTTTTGATTTTTATAAAATAGAAAATAATTTTAATATTAAAAAAATACCAAGTTTTGATTTTTTAGGTAAAACATTAAAGTTTGGTAGAGTTTTTTATTGGATAGATATTTTGTCTTTTTTGGTAGCATCAAAATTTAAAATAAAAATTAATAAAAATGATATTTTATATACTAGAGATTATTTAACTTTACTTTTTTTCTCCAAAAAAAATTTTATAATTTTTGAAGTGCATAATATACCAGTAGCAGACTTTCTTTTTAAAAGGGTTATTAAAAAACCAAGATTGTTTTTTGTTCTTAATAACAATTTAAAGAAAGAGTTGATTAATAGAGGTGTTTCTTCAGAAAAGATTTTTATTTCTCCTAGCGGTGTTGATATTAAAAAGTTTGATATTGATTTAAGCAAAGATGAGGCAAGAGAAAAACTTGGTTTGCCTTTAGAGAAAGAAATAGTTTTATATAGTGGTCAGCTCTATTCTTGGAAAGGGGCTGATACTTTAGCAGAGGCAGCAAAACTTTTACCAGAAGTAGCTTTTGTATTTATTGGTGGAGTAAGACCAGAGTTTGATCAGTTTAAAGAAAAATATAGTAGTAAAAATATAATAATAAGACCTTTTCAAAAAAGAGAAATTGTCCCAATTTACCTTAAATCAGCGGATGTTTTGGTGGTGCCTAATTCAGGCAAAGAAAAAATTGGAGCTAGTTATACTTCTCCTCTGAAACTTTTTGAATATATGGCTTCAAAGAGACCAATAGTTGCATCAAATTTGCCTTCTATAAGAGAAGCTGTAAATAAAGATGTTTGTTTTTTTGCAGAGGCTGATAATCCAGAATCTTTTGTAGAAGTAATAAAGAAAGTTTTGTCTGATAAAGAGTTTTCCTTAAAAACTATAGAAAAAGCTTTTGAATATGTCCAAAAATTTTCTTGGGAAATAAGAGTTCAGAATATAGTTAAAGAAATTAAAAATAAGATTATCTAGATTCTTTTTTTATTAATAGAATTAATAGAAGATAACTTACAATTCTAGTTGTAAATCTAGCTATTATAGCTCCCCATAAGCCATAAAAAGGTATTAATATTAAAAGTGTAGCAATACTAAATATATTTCCAATTATGTTGTATGTGTAAAGAGATTTTTTGGATCCATGAGATTCAAGAAAAGCGTAAGGTATAGTTCCTAATATTGCGAATATAACTGATATAGCAAGAACTTGAGAGTAAATTATTGATTGAGTATAAGTAGGAAAAAATAAATTAAAGAAAAATGGTGCTAGTAGAATATATATAGTTATTACTACAGTTAAAAATACAAAAAATTTTTTTAATTTTCCAAACAAAACTTCCCTGATATTTTCAAAAGATTGTTCTGCAAATTTTGGCCATGCTAAAAAACTAATATTTTTAAAAAAACCTTTTATTTGATCTATTGGGGCAATAGCAATAGTATATAAAGCTAACTCCGTTCCTCCTAAAAGTTGGAAAACTAATACTTTGTCTATATGGGCTGATAATGTACCTAAAACACCCATAAGACTTAAATGTTTTCCATAAGAAAAAACTTCTTTTGGAGTTTTTTCTTTGATAGTTGTTTCTTTGTTAAATTTTTTAAAGAAAATAAATCTTAAGATGATATGAAAAGAAAAATATACTCCCAATATTAACCAAACATTTTTGAAAAATATTATTGTAATAATAAGACCAATAGCTGGAATAATTTGATTTATTGCGTTGATATAGGAAAATTCTTTAAATCTTTTTTTACTGTGTAAGTATGAATTATATATTGATAGAGAATCAAAAAAAGGTAGAGCTGCAGCTACTATAATGAATGAAAAACCGAGCACAGTGTTTCCTTGTAAGAAGTAATATCCAGAAGTAATGATTGCTACTAAACTTCCCAATAAAGCCCAACGAATACGGTAATAGAAGACTTCCAAATATGATCCAGAGAAACCTTTAGAAAAAGCTTTTGTAAGAGCTGATGATAGTCCAGGTAAACTAAAAATAGCTAATATACCAAAGATAGATAAAATATATTTATATACTCCAAAGATTTCTTTTGGAAAAAAGTTTGCAAATGCTACTGATACTGCAAAAGCTGCTATAGATGAAAAGATTTGTCCCAAAGTAAGCCAAAAGCCACCTTTAAATAAATAGACCATATCGGTCTTGGTGTACCTCTCACTCCAGTGGAGGAGGAAGATAATTTTATTTTTTAGTTTTTCTACCATAAGTCTTTAATTCCAAAACAATACCAGAAATAACAGATTTTTTCTACCTATTCATTTAATTATTATATTTGATATACTTCTCTCTATGACCAACAGTCAACTCAAATACATTATATTAGCTGGGCTTTTTGCGATGCCGTTTGTGCCACTTATTGTTAGTTCATCACTCTTTTTTCCATTTATTACCGGCAAAGCTTTTGTTTTCCGATTTTTAGTTGAGATTGTTTTTGCTACTTGGCTTGTTTTGGCTATAAGAGACGAATCTTATCGGCCTAAATTTTCTTGGATATTGGGAGCAATACTAACATTTTTAATAGTGATGGGACTTGCTGATATTTTTGCTCAAAACCCTTTCAAAGCTTTTTGGAGTAATTATGAAAGAATGGAAGGTTATATCACTCTCCTCCATCTTGGCGCTTATTTTGTAGTGATGGGTTCAGTTTTAAAAACTCAAGAGTTGTGGAATAAACTCCTTGCGACTAGTTTAGTCGCTTCTGCCATTATGGCTATTTATTCTTTCTTGCAGTTGGCTGGTAAGATTACCATAAATCAGGGGGGAGTTCGAGTAGATGGCACTTTAGGTAATGCGGGCTATCTTGGTATTTATATGGTTTTTCATATATTTTTTGCAGCTCTTCTTTTTGTCAGGTTTAAACAAAAATGGCAAAAAATCTTATTGGCAATAATTGCTTTGATGGATTTGGTCGTGCTTTATTTCACCGCTACTAGGGGAGCCATCTTGGGTATTCTTGGGGGTGCTTTTATCACTTTTGTATATCTTTTATTTAAATCAGAAAAAAATGACAGCATAAGAAAAGTAGCTCTTGGTGGCTTTATTGGACTCATTGCTTTTGTGGGATTATTTTTGGCTTTTAAAAACACCACTTTTGTTAAAGAGAGTCCTGTCTTAAGACGTTTCTCTTCTCTTTCTTTTTCTGAAGTTAAAACTCAAGGCAGATATTTTGTTTGGCCAATGGCTATAAAAGGATTTGTAGAAAAACCAATTTTGGGTTGGGGACAAGAAGGTTTTAATTTTGTTTTCAATAAATATTATGATTCGCGTATGTATAATCAGGAGCCGTGGTTTGATAGAGCTCATAGCACCCCACTTGATTGGTTGGTAGCAGGGGGACTTTTGGGCTTTCTTTCTTACACTTCTATTCTTTTGGCTTTGCTTTTTTATATCTTTAAATCTAAAAATGAAAACTTGTCTAAAAATGAAAAAGCTATAATGCTTGGGCTTGTCTCTGCTTACCTTTTTAATAATCTTTTCGTTTTTGATCAGATAAGTAGTTATATACTCTTCTTTACTATTTTGGCTTATGTCCATTCGCATGCTTCAGAAATGAATCTTTCCTTGTGGGATAATATTTCAGCCAAGATGACAAAAATGTTTGATAACGAAAAAGGAAGACCTATAATAGAGGCCTTAATATTAGTTTTAATTATAGGAGTTTTATATTTTGTTATTTATTTGCCTTGGCAACAAAATAAAGATTTGCTAGAAGTTTTGAAAACAAACAATCAAGGAAAAGTGGCAGACATTAAAATTTATACCAAGCCCCTTTCTAGTGGTATGGGTTTTTCTGAAAGTTTAGAACACATATCTCAAACAGCCATTGCTATGGCGACCAATCAAAATATTTCAACTGAATTTAAGCAAGAATTGTTTGACGCGGTAGACAAATCTTTTAATAAGAATTTAGATAAAGTTCCAGATGACGCTCGTTACAGACTTTTTTATGGGATTTTTCTTTCAAGATTTGGTTTGTATGAAAAAGCTATAGAACAAGTGAAAGAAGCTCAAAAACTTTCTCCAAATAAACAACAAATGTTTTTTGAGTTAACAAGCAACTATCTTCTTAATGGGAAAACAAACGAAGCTCTAGGGTCGGCCAAGATTGCTTATGAACTTGATACTTCATTTGAAGAAGCTAAATTTATATACGGTCTGACATTGCTTGCTTCTGGAGATACGGTCACAGGATCGCAAATTTTAGGTGAAATACCAGAATCAAAATTGGTTTTTGATGATAGGTATTTGACTATATTGCTATCATTGAGTCAATATCAAGAAATAATAAATATAGTCAATAAAAGAATAGAGCTTGACCCAAGTAATTTACAACACAGAATAACTCTCACTGCCGTTTATTTGCAAGCAAACAGAAGGACAGAAGCTATTCAGACTTTGGAAGAAATCATTATTTTAGATCCTACTTTTAAGGAACAGGGAGAATACTATATAAATGAAATAAAAGCCGGGAGGAATCCGTAAAAAGGGGGGAAAAGCTCAAAAACATTATTTCTGCGTTAGGTTACAAAGGATAAGGCTCTTGAAACAATGTTTTTGAGCTTTTCCCCAACTAGACTTGCGTAAATAAGTCAAATATGCTATACTTATATATGTGAGTGTGAGGAAGCAATTTAAGTTTTCTTCATACAAATGAATGTCTGCGAAAGCGCCACCCTCGGGTGGCATTTTCGTATCTAAAAAACAAAATAGTATTGTTTCTGCGTTAGGTCACAGAGGATAATGCTCTCGAAACAATACTATTTTGTTTTTTAAAAAATTTGAAATTAAGAAAAGAGGGTGTATTATTAAAAGTGTGTTGTGGCGCGGGTGACGGTTCGCACTCACATAGACATTTGTTTTGGAGATAGCTTCCGTCATCCACGCGACGACATATAAAAATTCCGACAAGTAGGAATTTTTTAATTTTTAATTTAAAATTTACAAACAATTTCTAATAAATTAATTTAGAAATTTTAAAATTGAAACATTTACTGAAAATTCTAAAAAAAATTTAGTAAATTTTTTTTAGTTATCCACATTTTTTACAAAAAAACATTTACTAAAAAATTTTTTAGAGCGATAATTAAAACAGGTCGATTATATTTAATTTTTTAAAAATTAAATAACGCTCTAAAATTTTTTATAAAATTTTAAAAAGCGCGCGCTTAAAAAAATAATTCAATCCCGCTCTGCGGGACATAAATAAAATGGCAGCAAAAAGAAAAAAAGCAGCTAAAAAGAAACCTGCAAAAAGAAAAGCAGTTAAGAAAGTTGCAAAGAAAAAGAAAGTAGCTAAAAAAAGGAGAAAATAATCCTTCTCCCGCTTAAACAAAAACTCCATTATATGGAGTTTTTGTTTACTCCATATTTGAGGTTTTTTGTGTTAATATAGCTTTATTATGTCATTTTTGAGTAAAATATTTGGAGACGCAAGTTCTCGGTATATAAAAGAAATATCACCCATTGTTTCTAAAATAAACAGCTTTGAAGAAGCCGTTTCTAAATTGAATCTAGAAGAATTAAAATCTAAAACTTTTGAATTTAGAGAAAGACTTAAAAAGGGAGAGACGCTAGATGATATTTTACCAGAAGCTTTTGCTGTTGTTAGAGAAGTGGCTAAAAGAACTTTGGGAGAAAGACATTTTGATGTGCAACTTTTAGGAGGTATTGTGATGCATCAAGGAGGTATCGCTGAAATGCGTACTGGTGAAGGAAAAACTTTGGTAGCGACACTGCCAGTTTATCTAAATGCTTTAGCTGGTAAAGGAGTTCACGTAGTTACTGTCAATGATTATCTTTCTCGTCGCGATACCGCTTGGATGGGACAAATTTATGATTCTCTAGGGTTGAAAGTGGGAGTAATCGCTCACGATTCTTCTTTTATTTATAATCCAGAAAATGGTGATAGTGATAAAGATGAAGAAAGAGATAAAAAAGGATCTTTTCACATAGTTCATGAATTTTTAAAACCTTGCACTCGGATAGAGGCCTATGAAGCTGATATCACTTATGGCACCAATAGTGAATTTGGTTTTGATTATTTGCGAGATAATCTTGAATATCAAAGCGAAAAAGTAAGACAAAAAAGACATTATTTTGCAGTTGTAGACGAAATAGATTCTATCCTGATAGACGAAGCAAGGACTCCACTTATTATTTCAGCACCAGCTTCGGACTCTGATGATTTTTATAAAAAGTTTAGTAAGGTGGCAGGTCAACTTAAAGAAAACGAAGATTATACCTTGGAAGAAAAGATGCATTCTGTGCTTTTGACAGATGAAGGTATAAGTAAAGCCGAAAAAATCTTAGGGTTGCAAAATATATATGCCGAAGGCGGTATAAAGTTGGTTCATCATTTAGAAACTGCAGTTAAAGCAAAAGCTCTTTATCTTAAAGATAAGGATTATGTTGTTAAAGATGATGAAGTAATCATCGTTGACCCTTATACAGGTAGACTTCAACCAGGGAGACGTTGGTCAGAAGGTCTACATCAAGCGATAGAGGCTAAGGAAGGAGTTAGTATTCAAAAAGAGAGCAGGACCTTTGCTTCTGTCACTTATCAAAATTATTTTAGGATGTATCATAAACTCTCTGGTATGACAGGCACGGCTACTACTTCTAGCGAAGAATTTTATAAAGTTTATGGATTAAATACAGTAGCCATACCAACCAATAAAGAAATGCAGAGAAAAGATGTTAATGATTTTATTTTTCAAACAGAAAACGGCAAACTTTTGGCTATTGCCAGAAAGGTTAAAGAGCTCCAAAATAAAGGTCAGCCAGTTTTGGTCGGCACTATTTCTATTGAAAAAAATGAATTATTGGGAGAATATCTGAAAAGGGAAGGTGTTAGATTTGAAATGTTGAATGCTAAAAATCATGAAAGAGAAGCGGAAATTTTAGCTCAAGCCGGCAGAGTGGGCAATGTTACTATAGCGACCAATATGGCTGGTCGTGGTATTGACATTAAACTTGGGGGAGCACCTCTAGAAAAAGAGGCTTATGAAAAAGTAAAAAATCTGGGCGGGCTTTTTGTTTTAGGTACCGAAAGACATGATGCGAGGAGGATAGACAATCAACTTCGTGGAAGAGCGGGTAGGCAGGGAGACCCCGGTGAGACTCAATTTTTTGTTTCTATGGAAGACCATATTATGAGGGTTTTTGCTGCTGATACTGTCAAAAAAATGATGGGCAGACTTGGCATCCCAGAAGATGAACCTATTGAAAATAGATTGATCACTAGATCTTTGGAGAGCGCCCAAGAAAAAATAGAAGGGCTTAATTTTGATGCTCGTAAGCATATTCTTGAATATGATGATGTTTTAAATTTTCAAAGAAAAACTTTTTATGAAAGAAGGAGAGATATCTTGATGGGAGACAGGGAAATAACTTTAAAATATCTAGATAAAATATCTCTTAACGCTTTGCCAGAAATAAAAGAGTTAATTTCTAAAAAAAGATTGGATTTGGGAGAAGAGAATTTTATAAAAGCTTTTAGAGAACTTAGTCTTCAGACTTTTGATATGTTTTGGGTGGAGCATTTGGAGGTTATGGATTATTTGAGAGGGAGCGTCAATTTGCGCGCCTATGGTCAAAGAGACCCTTTGGTGGAATACAAAAAAGAGGGCTTAAAACTTTTTAAAGAAATGGAGGAGTCTATTGAAAATGCGATTTTAGGTACTATAACTAGGGTGGATGAGTCGGCTATTAATTTGACAGCACAAAGAGAAGTGGAAAAAGAGGCCTTGAAAATAACTGGTGTTACTGACGATCAAGATATTGCTTCAAAAAATAAATCAGAATATAAAGATGTGGGTAGAAATGACCCTTGTCCTTGTGGTAGTGGCAAAAAATTCAAGCGTTGTCACGGCTTGACATAGATAGTTTGATATGATACTATACTGAAGTAGTTCTTTAAAATACTAACTTGCTTCGCTATGGCAGAAAGGGCCTTAAAATAAAACTTTTTCTGCTGTGGCGAAAGCTAAAACTAAACAGCAAAAGAAAGGTGTGTTGTTCCATGAACAGTGCGTCTGAATTTGGAAAAGATTTGGGACTGATGCATGAAGTGGTGGTAACTGGCCGCAAAGCAGGCTTCACCTCCGAGGATTGGGCAATGCTTGCGCATGACGAAAGCAAAATTCGCCAAGTGCTTGACCTGATTCGCGGTAACGCCACTCTTCAGCTTGACTCTATGATTTGCGTCGACCGCTCGGTGCGGCCGACATATCCCGATTGGGTGAGAATTGTTATGCACCCGGATTTGGAGAACGTCGGCCCGTCGGAGTTTGATGCGGCCAAACTGGAACTCTGGCTTCACGATGACCAGAAAGGCCTCAAGTGGATCAAAGGCCAAGTGATCTACGAGTATCTGAAAGAAAAAAAGATGCTCGAGAATTGTCTCGGTCTCAGCGACCTAATTGCAATCCAGGCGAAAGGCATTGATTTCTTCCGCCGCTACCTCGCTGGCAAAGCCGTCTTTGCTTGGAAGTCTGTCGTCCGGAACCGCAACGGCTACCTGAACGTTCCGTACCTCTGCGAGCGCGGTGACAAGGTTGTGCTGAACTGGATCTGGCTTGACAATGATTGGGGCGGCAACAGTCCGGCTCTCTGCTTCGCAAGTTAGTACTCTGGACTAAGTTACTCTGGACTTTCAAATCCTTTGAACTTAGTCCTAACGCTCTGGAGATATGCGCTCAACTCCAACCCCATACTCGCCAAATCAAGCGAGTGTGGGGTTTTCCTTTTCAAAATTTGATATTATAAAAATGGTATTAGGTGAATATTAGCAAGCGTCCCGCTCTAGCGGGATTCTTGCCACCGAATCCAGTATCCATACATTGAGAATATCCCCGACTAAGGTTTGAGATAGAGTGGTGTATGTAGAAACTTCACAAAAAATGAAGATACTTGGTGCAAGACGCTATGGCATTTTAGATGCCGGATACGATACAACTCTGAGAGGCAAACCAGATATAGGTTTACACCTTAGACGGTACTCAAGGAGTGGTGGTCTGGAAGGCGCTTTGCATATTCGTCCGGAACCGCAACGGCAACCTGAACGTTCCGTACCTCTACGAGAACGGTGACAAGGTTGTGCTGAACTGGAACTGGCTTGACAATGATTGGAACGACAACAATCCGGCTCTCTGCTTCGCAACTCTCTTCATTTCCCCGTGAGATACAAAATTATCTCACGGGGTTTTGTTTATTTTTCTTCTCTTCCAAATACTTTGCAATTTGCCCGTTCCATCCTCCGAGCATTCTGCCGAATTCTTCAATTTTTAATGAAAGGGTAATATATTTTTTGTCGTCTAATGATTTTGTCTCCCATAAAACCATCAGTAAAACTTTCAACGTGTCTGTCTTTCGTATCGCCAATCTCACCCAAGGCTGTTTTTCTTCTCTTGATAAAAATCCGGCGATGGCTACCGCTCCCATTATTTCCATAAATAGCGAATCAGTTCTTACCCCCAACGAATGACGGTGTGTCTTGGGTAAAATCTGATAATATCCATACCATAACAAATACGCTTCCTTAACATTTTGCAAAAGAGGTAAAAGTTTTACCCCTAAAATTGCTGGGGGG
>MHWA01000006.1:0-4348 GCA_001825335.1 Candidatus Zambryskibacteria bacterium RIFCSPLOWO2_01_FULL_35_19 | reverse complement strand
GGGGGGTCTTCATAGTATTTTGATTAAAAATGAAAAAAACTTTTAATATTGAATATAAAGATACCATATCAATGGAAAATTTGCTTCTAGCTTGGCAGGAGTTTCAAAATGGCAAAAAGAAAAGAGAAGATGTCTTGGAATTTCAGAAAAATCTGATGTCCAATCTGATTTTTCTGCACACGGATCTAAAAACCAAAATCTACACCCATAGTGAGTACAAGGCATTCAACGTATCCGATCCAAAACCAAGAAACATACACAAAGCAAGTGTCAGAGACAGAGTTTTACATCATGCTATCCATAGAATACTTTACCCATATTTTAACAACACTTTCATTTCCGATTCCTATTCGTGTAGGCTTGGGAAAGGCACTCTTAAGTCTGCAGATAGATTTAGAAAATTTGCATACAAAGTTTCAAAAAATAACACCAAGACCTGTTGGGTTTTGAAATGTGATATTAGAAAGTTTTTTGCAAGCGTTGATCATAAAGTCTTAAAAAATATTTTAAGCGATTATATTTATGATACCGATATTTTGTGTCTATTGGGGCAAGTGGTTGACAGTTTTAATACAAAAAATAAAATTGAGGTTGGTTTGCCTCTGGGAAATTTAACTTCTCAACTTATGGTTAATATTTACATGAACAAATTTGACCAATGGATGAAGCATAGAATGAAAATTAAATATTATATTCGGTATACTGATGATTTTGTGATTTTCTCTCAAGACAAAGATTATCTTTGGGAGTTGGTACCAAAAATCGCTGATTTTTTGGAAGAAGAATTAAAATTGACATTGCATCCAAATAAAATTTTTATTAAAACAATTGCTTCCGGAATGGATTTTTTAGGTTGGGTCAATTTTTCTGATCATAGAATTTTAAGGACTACAACCAAGAGAAAGATGTTTAGAAAAATAAAAGAAAGCGGTAGTAAAATAGAGATGGTGCAATCATACCTTGGCTTGCTAAGCCACGGCAACTCTAATAAACTGAATAATGAGGTTATGAAATATTCTCATTAGCAACACACTTCAAAAAGTGTCATGGGAAATAAGTTTAAAAAATGTCAAAGTCCGACTTTGACACTTTGGGTGCGGTGTAATTTAAGAGCTTTATTTTTTATCAAATTTTAATTAAACTGGGTGTTATGATAAAAATTAGCAAAAGAACAATAGAAAAATTAAGTCATTTAAATTGTATCTTTTGTAAGAAATGGTGGACGGTAGGGGATGCTTCTCCAAAAAAGAAAAAATGGTTTTGTCCGTGGTGTGGTAAGTCAAATGAATATAAAAAATAAGTATGAATATAAAAATTATCACAGAAAAAATAACAAAACTGGAATTGGAGGAATTGGCTAAAGAATTTTATGTGGAAATGGTTAAAGGAGTGGCTGATATTGAAAAAGGAATAATCGCTCTGGGTGGAGAATGGCATATAGATGCTAATATAGTTTTGATGGACGACGGATCAAAACAAGAAAATTTGTGGGGTTTTAATATTTATTTAAACAAAGAAAAGTCAGAAATGTTAGAATATAATTCACTTATAAATATAAGACCTAAACAAGGGAATAAGAGTATGGAAATTGAAAGCGAAGAAATAAGAAATAAAATTTTTGAAATAGTTAATAAATTAGTTGAATAATATGCAAAAAAATATCCAAGAAAGACCATTATATTTTTATGTTGCAAACTTAGGAAGCGAAATTCAAAGAGTTTTGGTGTGGAAAGAAAAAGGAGATAAAGAATCAATGCAAACAGCTTTTAAAAGAGTAATTTCTATAATTGATAAAATCAAAAGTTTTAATAACAAAAGTGCTAATACAGAAATGGATATTTTACAAAAATATTTAGAAGAATTAGTCTTGGGAAATGAAAAAACTGTTTTAAATCGCAGTCAGATATCTTCTTTTTTTAATCCTTTTGCTTTACGAGTAGTCAGTAGTTTATAAATAATGATTGAATCTTTAGTACATTTTTTGCAAACAGCCATCTTGCCTTGGGGAGCTCTTGGAGTTTTCGTGGCTTCGGTCATAGAAGAAGTGCTAGCTCCCATACCTTCAGCTGTTATTATGACGGTATCAGGTTTTATTTTTGTGACTGGACCAGTTTCAGCTAAAGCTATTTCGGCTTTAATTTTTAAGGTAGCTATACCAGCGGCTCTGGGGGTAACTTTAGGATCTTATGTAGTATATTTTGTAGCTAGATTTGGAGGAAGATTTGTAATAGAAAAATGGGGTAAATACATAGGATTATACTGGACTGATATAGAAAAACTTCAAAATAGTTTGAAAGGTACTAGGAAAGATGAGCTTATAATAGGTGGAGCCAGAGTTTTGCCATTTATTCCTAGTGTCGCTATCTCGGCTTTTTGCGGTATTTTGGAAATGAATGTAGTTAAATATTTCTTTATTTCTTTTATTGGTGTCTTTTTTAGAGGCATTATATTAGGTATTTTAGGATGGCAAGTAGGTAATGTTTACGAAAAATATACTGATACTCTTTCTTCTATTGAAAATATTGTCTTGATATCCACTATTTTAGCTTTTGTAATTTTTATTGTGGTAAAATATAAAGGTAGGCAAAGGGAATAAAAATCTTTTCTCTGCTTTTGTGTTATGTCTAAAAAAACAATACAATTATCATTTTTTGGTCTATTCACTGCCGGACTTTGTGTTTTTTTATTTTTAGTATTTAAACCATATCTTGGAGTGATTTTTATTTCTGGAGTTTTTGCTATTACTTTTTATCCTTTATATACAAAATTAGTCCTTAAATTTAATGGCAGAGAAAACTTGGCTTCTCTTGTGGTGACTTTGCTTATTTTGGTATTTATTATTGTTCCAGTCATTATAATATCAACTCTTTTATTGAAAGAAGCTGTTGATTTGTATAATGCCATAGCTTTTGGAGGGGGGTCAGGGGGGCTTATATCTCAAGCAGATGCACTTCTCAAAAAAGTAAGCACCATTTTTCCTTCTGGTGTTATTGATTCTCAAATAGATCTAGGACTATATGCTAGAAGTGTTTTGGATTGGATTATTAGTCATTTTGATTCTATTTTTGTAGCTATCTTTGGAAGTATTTTGAATTTTGTATTGATGCTTATTTCTCTATACTATTTCTTCATTTACGGAGAAAAGATTGCCAAAGGTTTGGTCATCTGGAGTCCTTTACCAGATGAATATGATAATGAATTTATTCAAACTTTAAAATCTTCAATTGACGCTGTTTTGCGAGGGTGGATACTCATTTCTATTGTTCAAGGTGTTTTGATTGGTATCGGTTTCTTCTTTTTTGGAGTACCTTCTCCAGTTCTTTGGGGTTTCGTCGGAGGGGTAGCTTCATTGGTGCCTTTGCTTGGAACTTCAATTGTTACCATTCCGGCGGTTGTTTATTTGTTTATTTCTGGTCACATAGGCGCTGGTATCGGACTCCTTATATGGGGATCTATCGCAGTAGGCCTAATAGACAATATTATTTCGGTCATTTTCTTAAAAGGTAAAATTAAAATTCATCCGCTCATTATTCTTTTTTCAATTTTAGGAGGAGTAGAAATGCTTGGAGCGATTGGTTTTTTGATTGGTCCGGTATTGGTCAGCGCCTTTATTGCTTTAATGAAAATTTATCCTTTTGTTATGTCTTATAAAAAAGATGAGTCGCCTGATATATCAGATTAAAATAAAATGAGTAATTCAAATTTACCAAGTGTTTTAATGTTCGGGTGGGAGTTTCCTCCCTTTAATAGCGGAGGACTTGGGGTCGCTTGTGAAGGTCTTTCTAAAGCTCTTTCTTCTGGTGGTGTTGATTTAACTTTTGTTTTACCTTTTAAAATTCCTATCTCTGCTCCTTGGTGTAAGTTTGTTTTTGCTAATGAAAGTAGCGAACTTATAAGTGATATTGAAGTGATGAATTTGTTTTCTGGTTATCAAAGTCACTCAATTTATTCTGAATTAAAAAAAAGTGGATTACCAGAAGCTATCTCTGGTAGTTTAATGAGTAGAGTTAAAGCTTATGCTATGAAAGCTCCTGCCATTGCTAAAAATAACAAACATTCTATTATCCACGCGCATGATTGGCTCACTTATCCGGCGGCGATTGCCGCCAAAAAAGTGTCCGGCAAGCCATTGGTGGTTCATGTTCACGCTACTGAATTTGATAGAAGCGGTAGTGATAATGTGAATAAAAATATTTATGATATTGAACTTGAAGGTTTTCGTCAGGCAGATGCCATAGTAACAGTCTCTGATTGGACAAAAAAGAAAGTGGTCAGTAAATATGGAATTCCAGCTGAAAAAGTGAAAGTGGTCCACAATGGAATTGAATTTAACAACAATGCCGCCATC
>MHWA01000005.1 GCA_001825335.1 Candidatus Zambryskibacteria bacterium RIFCSPLOWO2_01_FULL_35_19 | reverse complement strand
TTGGCGGCAGGTGTAACTTTTAATATTATTTTTGCTTGGCTAATTTTATCTTTAGGATTTATGATTGGTTTGCCTACACCGATAGATAATGATTATGGAGTTGCAGTTGAAAATCCGACCCTTACTGTGATAGAGGCTATTTCTGATTCTCCTGCCGAAGAAGCTGGTTTGAAATCTGGAGATAAAATAAAAAGTCTTTCTTTTGGAGAGGGTCAAATATTGAGCGATTTGAATTTAGAAAATACTTCTGATTTTATAAATAAATCTCAAGGTGAAATTTTAGTTAAAATTGATAGAGGGGGAGAAATTATAGATTTTAAAATTACTCCAAATACAAAAATAGAAGATGATCGAAAACTTATAGGTATCAGTATGGATATGATAGGCACTCTTTCTCTGCCAATACATCGAGCAATTTATGAAGGTGGTAAAACTACTTTTGATATAGCTTATGCCACTATTTATGGTATCGGAGATTTGGTTGGGAAAGCAATTAAAGGAAATCCTGATATTTCCCAGATAGCTGGTCCTGTCGGTATAATCAGTTTGGTGGGAGATGCTACAAAACTTGGTTTTGTTTATTTGCTTACTTTTACGGCTCTTATTTCAATAAATTTGGCCATTATCAATCTTTTGCCATTTCCGGCCTTAGATGGAGGAAGAATTATTTTTGTAATTATTGAAAGTATCACTAAAAGACCTATTAATCCCAAAATTGCTGGCTCCTTAAATACTGTTGGTTTTGCTCTCCTTATTTTACTTATGCTTATTATTACCTATCGAGATATTTTAAGATTGTTTTAACTTTTTTGACAAAAATCAATTGATTTTGTAACATTATATTTGGAAGACTAGGACACCCAATACTAAGTAAGGTCAAATCTAGATTGGCCGATATACTTTGAGGGCTAAAAGCTCGCCAAGCAGTTCTGGTCTTCCATTAACTCCTCATCACGTGATTGATGGGAGTTTTTCTTTTGCTCAAATTTTATTTTTGGGATATTATGGATATATGAGACAATCACAACTTTTTACAAAGACACGGCGTGAAGCACCAGCCGATGAGACCGCTAGAAATGCACAGCTTTTAATTCAAGCTGGGTATATTCACAAAGAAATAGCGGGAGTATATTCATTTTTACCACTTGGTCTTAAGGTAATAAAAAATATTGAAAATATAATAAGAGAAGAGATGAATAATATAGGGGGTATTGAGATGAAAACTACTGTGTTACAAAACAAAGAAATATGGGAAAAATCTGGTAGGTGGAGTGATGATACAATAGATAATTGGTTCAAAACTAAATTAAAAAACGGAGGAGAAGTTGGATTATCATTTACTAATGAAGAAGCTTATTCAAATATTTTAAAACAACATATTAGTTCTTATAAAGATTTACCGGCCTACCCTTATGATTTTAAAGAAATTTTTAGAAACGAAGCGAGGAGTAAATCTGGGATAATAAGAGGAAGAGAATTTTATTGGAAAGCTTTGTATTCATTTTCAAAAAATGAAGCAGAACACAACTCTTTTTATGAAAAATCAAAAGTTGCTTATCAAAATATTTTTGAGAGAGTTGGTATTAAGGATTTGACTTATATCACTTTTGCTTCGGGTGGCTCTTTTTCCAAGTTTTCTCATGAATTTCAAACCTTTATTGATGCGGGTGAGGATATTATTTATGTTGATGAAAAAAAGAAAGTCGCCATCAATAAAGAAGTCTATAATAATGAAGTTATTAAAAGTTTGGGATTAAAAAAGGAAGAGCTTGTAGAAAAAAAAGCGGTTGAGGTTGGAAATATTTTTACTCTCGGAACTAAATTTTCAGAACCATTTGATTTGAAATATAAAAATGAAAAAGGAGAAGAAAATTATGTTTTTATGGGCTGTTATGGTATTGGTTTGGGACGACTTATGGGGACTATTGTAGAAGTCTTTGCGGACGATAAAGGTATAATCTGGCCTGAATCTGTGGCTCCATTTAAATTTCATCTTATTGAGATAATATCAAACAAGTTAGAAGTTAAAGAAACAGCTGAAAAAATTTATAAAAAATTGGGCGAGAGTAATGTTTTGTATGATGATAGAGACCTTCGGGCTGGAGAAAAATTTGCAGATAGCGATTTGCTCGGTATGCCGTATCAAATCATTATCAGTGAAAAAAATATTGAAAATAATAAACTAGAATTAAAAAACAGAAAGACAGGTGAAGTCAAAATGATAGATGAAAGTGAAATAGACAATCTTTTTAATTAAAAATAAACCGCGACGATTTGTTTAATTTATGGTAGATTGTCCATATGTTGAAAGACAAATGGGGACAATTAATGCGGTTTTTACGTAATGATATAGGTATCGATCTTGGAACATCCAATATGTTGGTTTATGTTCGCGGTAAAGGTATTATCTTAAACGAGCCCTCGGTGGTGGCAGTCAATCAGAAAACAGGTCAAGTCGTCGCTGTCGGCACTGAAGCTAAAAATATGCTTGGTCGCACACCGCCTCATATTGTTGCAGTGCGTCCTATTGTTGATGGAGTTATTTCTGATTTTGAAGTTACCGAAGAGATGCTTCATTATCTCTTAAACAAAGCTCAAGCAATATCAAAAAAATTTTTAGGGCCGAGAGTGGTAGTTGGAGTGCCTTCTAGTATTACCAATGTAGAAACCCGAGCAGTCCGAGATGCTACCAAAAATGCTGGAGCTAGTGAAGTCCATATTGTTGAAGAGCCAATGGCTGCTGCTATTGGTATGCATTTACCAATAAACGAACCGTTGGGTAGTATGGTGATTGATATTGGAGGTGGTACCACTGATATCGCTATTATTTCTTTAAATGGAGTTATCAGTTCTAAAAATATTCATGTGGCTGGAGACAAATTAAATAGTGATATCTCTGCTTACATCAGGAATGAATTTAAAATAGTGATTGGTGAAAAAACTTCTGAAAATATCAAAACTCAAATTACTTCTCTATTGGCCGAAAAGACTTCTTTTGAAACTCAAGCTAGAGGTCGAGACCTTATCACTGGCCTGCCACGAGAAGTGGTGGTGACTGATTCTGATATTAGAGAGGCCATATCTCATTCAATAGAAAGATTAATTGAAGCTACTAAAGAGGTTTTGGAAATGACTCCGCCAGAAATACTTTCAGATATTATGCATAGAGGTATTTATTTGGCAGGTGGTGGAGCTTTGATAAAAGGATTTGCGGATATTTTAAAAGAAGAAGTTAAAATGCCGGTTTATATAGCCGATGATCCTTTAACTTGTGTTGTTCGTGGCACTGGTATTATTCTTGAACATCTGGAAAAATATAAAGAAGTATTAATTGCTAACGAAGAAGATGTATCAAATAAAGCGCACTAATAAAAAATTTTTAGGAATAGGTTTAATAAAAATACTTATAATCTTTCTGCTTGTGGTAGGATTCGTTTTCCTTTTTAGCACTTCCAATTCAACTCAATCTTTAGTATCAAGCGCTTCTTCTCCTTTTTTTATGGTTGGAAACTTTTTTTATAATAATTTAAACAAAGTGCCAAAATTTTTTTCTGATAAAGATAAATTGATAACAGAAAATATTAAACTTGCAGAAGAAATAAGAGATTTAAAATTTAATATTATTGATTTTGAGATTTTAAAATATGAAAATCAAAAGTTACGAGAACAACTAGAAATAAAACCAATCGGAGATTTTATAACTAGTTCTATTATTGCCAAATCTCCTCAAGTGCCACTTGATTCTTTACTTTTAAATAAAGGTCTTAAAGATGGAATAAATAAAGGTGATTTTGTTTTGATAACGGAAAGAATTTTAATTGGTAAAATAGTGGATTTGACTAAAAATAGAGCGACTGTAGTTCTTAATTCTTTTGCTGATGTGGCCACTTATGCTTTTGTCGCTAGGACAGATGAGCCGATAGAGTTGAGAGGAGCAGGAGGTGGTAGTATAAAAGCTAAAGTACCTATTGATTTTGATATTGTGGTAGGAGATGAAATAATGATTGCTGATTCTTTAAACTATATTGTTGCCGTCGTTGGAGTGGTGACAGAAGACACTCCTTTTGGTTTTAAAGATGTCTTCTTGTCACTACCGGCTGATGTTTCTAAAACTAATATTGTATTTATAAAACATTTTGAAAATGAGTAGATTATTATATTTTTTAGCAACTATGATTATACCGATTGTCTTTAGTTGGTGGCTTTTTATACCAATGGCTTTGTTTTTTGTCTATGCGACTAAACTTCCTTATGAAGTTATTTTGGCAGGTTTTTTTCTTGATTCTCTTTACTATTTTGGAGACGGTTTTTTCTTTGAACACCTCCTCACTATTTTTTCTCTTGTCCTTATTGCTTTGGCTTTATTTTTGAGCAAAATGATTTATTGGCGTAAGATTATCTAATAAAAATGCTTGGTATTTTTAAAAATATATTTAAAAGAAGAAAGAATAGGAGTTATAAGGATATTGCTCCTGACGAAATTTTTCTTGATTCAAAAAATTTACCAGATTTTGATATTTATCAATTTGAAGGTCGGTTAGAAAGACCACTATCTCATAAAGTTTTTTTTATTTTTGGGAGTTTTTGTTTTTTGATTTTTGGAATTTTTTTAGTAAAGCTCATATCTCTGCAAATAGTTAACGGAGATTTTTATAGAAATAGAAGTGAAAACAATAGATTAAGACAAACTCTTTTGGTGGCTCCCAGAGGTAGTATTTATAGTAGAGATGGAGTGCAACTCACTTGGAATCAAAAATCTGAAAATGAAGAAGATTATCCATCACGTAAATATATAAAAGCATCTGGATTTTCCAATCTTTTAGGATTTATAAAATATCCAGCTAAAGACAAAGCTGGCTTTTATTATGAAGAAGAATTTTTACCTAAAGATGGATTGGAGCTTTATTTAAATGAAATACTTTTTGGTGGTAATGGTATAAAACTTGTAGAGACTTCTGTTAATGGAGATGTAGTTTCTGAAAATGTAGTTCAATTGCCTAAAAATGGTGAAGACGCTACTTTATCAATAGATAGCAGAGTGCAAGAAAAACTTTTTACAGAAATCAAAACACTTTCGGAAAGGGTTGGTTTTCATGGTGGCGGAGGAGTTATTATGGATGTTCATTCTGGAGAAATTTTGGCTATGACCAGCTTTCCAGAATATAATTCGGAAGTAATGACTGAAGGTCAAGAGATAGAAAAAATACAGAGTTATTATGAAAATGTTGATAATCCTTTTTTAAATAGAATAGTCTCTGGACTTTATGCTCCGGGCTCTATCATCAAACCTTTTATAGCTTTTGCCGCTTTGGAAGAAGGGATTATTTCTCCTGAAAAAGAGATAGTGAGCACTGGACAATTGGTGATACCCAATCCATATTTTCCGGAACAGCCATCAATATTTAAAGATTGGAAGGCTCACGGAGCGGTTGATATGAGGCGGGCGTTAGCCGTTTCTTCTGATGTGTATTTTTATCAAATAGGTGGAGGGTTTGAAAAACAGGAAGGTTTGGGTATAGATAGAATAAAAAAATATTTAGAAAATTTTGGCTTCGGACAATACACTGGATTTGATACAAAGAAAGAAGTTTCGGGAGTGATACCAAGCCCTGAATGGAAAGAGAGAACTTTTGATGGAGAAATTTGGCGTGTTGGAGATACTTATAATACGGCTATTGGTCAATATGGTATGCAAATCACTCCTCTGCAGGCCGTGGTGGCTACGGCCGGATTGGCAAACGGAGGCAAGCTTCTATTGCCTTCCATTTTGTTTACTTCTACTAGCACTGTCTCTTCTGGCAAAAAAGTGGGAGGTCAAACCAAAAATTTTCAGATAGTAAAGGAAGGTATGAGAGCAGCTGTGGCCTCTGAAGGTGGTACAGCGAGTGGGCTAAATATTTCTGCAGTGCATATTGCTGGTAAAACTGGGACGGCGGAGATAGGAGTTCGTAAGCAATTTGTAAACTCTTGGGTTATCGGTTTTTTCCCTTATGAAAATCCAAAATATGCTTTTACAGTAGTAATGGAAAGAGGTCCAGTTACCAACTTGACCGGTGCCACTTACGTTATGCGCCAACTGCTTGATTGGATGACCATAAACACCTCAGAGTATTTCAAAAATGAATAAAATAAAATATATAACAACTAACCCGATCGCGTTTAGTGTTATATTTAATTTTTAGTTTACTTTATATGGTTTAGCTAATTTAAAAATTTTGATACAACGATCCAGTTTTAGTTCTTTTAGATAAGATTTAAATTTTGATGGTAGCGGGCTTGGTCCAACCCAAACGCTTTTTTGTATCATATAATAATTGAATCTTTTTAAATGAAATCTAAGCCACTGTCTTTCTGAATTTCTTTCTTCTGGTACATCAAACATTAAAAGTAAATTTTTAGGTGAAGATTTTGTAAAAGGGGAATCGAACTGGATAAAAAGTTTCTTTTGTTTTGATAAATACTCTTTACCTGATTTAGTAATTTTCCAGCCGTTAGTTTCTTTATGAACGAAACCTTTTTTGTGCATTCTATACAAAGTACTTTTGTATGATTTAGCATCTTCCCATGGTACTGATATAAAGAGTGCCCTTGTGGGAACACCTTTATAACTTAATTTTATTTCCCAGAGTTCTTCAAGAATTTCTGTTACGATACTCATAACAATAATTATATAAAAGTAGAAAAATATAACAACTAACCCGATCGCGTTGAATGTTATATTTTTATAAAAAACAAGGCCGCCTCACGACGAACCTTGTGTTGGTTTGTCGTGGGCGACTATGTACCCAAAGCGATATCAGCGATATCTTTCAGTATCTCTTTGTTGCAAAAATAACAAAGAGAATCCGACTCGGAGAAAAAAAGGGTACTCTCTCCGAATTGTTCTATGGCCTCCTCTCTCGACATAGTTCCCAGATCTTTACCCTCGGACTGAGAGAATCCGACACCTTCAGTGTCATAGACTCTATATACGTGTCCTCTGGCAATATTTAACTTCTTTCTCCCACTACAGGGAGCTAAAATGTATCGTTGGTTAGGTCTCTTTGACATAGTGATCCTCCATGTCTATTTATATCAAACATACACTCATTGTCAATAGTGTTATAAAATCTGGATTAAGATAAAATGTTGTTGTGAAATCCACATTAAAAAACATTTTAGCTAGTATTTTGGAATGGCAGGTGAGGAGATTGAGGAATAGAAATAATTTCAAAATTATTGGAGTGGTTGGTAGTATTGGCAAAACTAGCACCAAATTAGCCATTGCTAAAGTGTTAGAATCAGAAAAAAGAGTTCGCTATCAAGAAGGTAATTATAATGACATTATTAGTGTTCCGCTTATATTTTTTGGACACACTATGCCGTCTATTTGGAATGTTTTTTCTTGGATTAAAATTATTTTTCAAAATGAGATTCAGATTTATTCTGATTTCCTATTTGATTTTGTAATAGTGGAGCTTGGCACAGACGCTCCCAATCAAATAAATCAATTTAGAAAATATTTATATTTGGATATTGCGGTAGTTACTGCCGTGGCTTTGGAACATATGGAATTTTTTGATAGTTTAAAAGATGTATCTGAAGAAGAGTGGTCTGTAAATTATTTTAGTGAAATTATTTTTGCTAACAAAGACTTGTGTTCTGTCGTCCCTGAAAACATAGATCATAAAAAAGTTTTTTTCTATGGTAAAGATTTTGGTTCTATTTTTAAAATAGAAAATATTTCAAAAATAAAAGAAGGTTTCTCTTTTGATATTTTAAAGACTGACAAAAAAATAATGGATTTATCTGTTTCCGTTATTTCTGAAGTCCAACTATATTCAATTGTGGCTGCTGTTATTGTAGCCAAGACAATTAATATATCTGATCAAAAAATAAAAGAAGGAGTAAAAAAAATTGCAGGTTTTGCTGGCAGGATGCAAAAATTAAAAGGCATCAAAAATTCTCTTATTATTGATGATACATATAACGCTAGTCCTAGTGCTGTCAAAATGGCGATTGACACTCTCAAATCATATCCCACTTTACAAAGAGTAGCTATCTTGGGAATGATGAATGAATTGGGGGATATTTCTAAAGAAGAACATAGAAAAATAGGTCAATATTGTGATCCAAAATCTTTAGATTTGATAGTGACGATAGGGCAAGATGCCAACACTTTTTTGGCATCAGCGGCTATAGAAAATGGTTGCAATGTTTATAAAGCAAAAAATTCAATTGATGCTGGAGAATTTTTGAAAGATAAAATAAAAGAAAAAGCTGTGATATTGGCTAAAGGTTCTCAAAATGGCGTTTTTGCTGAAGAGGCTCTCAAACCCCTACTTGCCAACCCTGCTGACATTTCCAAACTCGTCCGCCAAGATGCTGTCTGGATGAAGAAGAAACAATCTTAATTATACCACATCCTAAAATGTCAAAGGGTGCCTTTGACATTTTTATCAAAGTTGACTTTTGGGTGAAATAGAATACAATGTTTAGCTATATTTAAATTTTAAAATATGGAAGAAAAAGAATACTTAACAAAAGAAAGACATCAAGCCCTTTCCGAAGAGCTTGAACATTTGAAGAAAGTAAAGCGTAAAGAAATAGCTGAAAAGTTAGAATATGCTAAGTCTTTAGGCGACCTTTCCGAAAATGCCGAATACCACGAGGCTCGTGATATGCAGGGTGTGTTGGAAGATAGGATTCAAAAATTAGAATCTGTTCTTAAAAATGCGGTCATCGTATCTTCACATCATACTGATTTAGTAGACGTTGGTTCTACAGTAACTGTAGAAAAAAATGGAGATGAGAAAACTTATATTATAGTGGGAAGTGAAGAATCCGACTTTACTGCTGGCAAAATTTCTATGCATTCTCCTTTTGGAGAAGCTATTATGGGTAAAAAGAAAAAAGAGTCTTTCACTTTTGATGCACCTTCAGGCCCTATCACTTATAAAGTAATTGATATAAAATAGAAGCATGGCTTCTTTAGAAGAAATCCGTATCGCAAGATTAAAAAAACTCAAAAAACTGCAAGAAGCGGGTGTAGACTCTTATCCTGCAAAAACAGACAGGAATTTTGAAATTGCAAATTTAATAAAAGAATTTGACAGTCTTCAGAAAGAAAATAAAGAGGTGATTATTGCTGGCAGAGTAATGGCTTTGCGAGCACAAGGGGCCATTGTTTTTGTAGATATTTTTGACGGCACTGGCAAATTTCAAGTATTACTAAAAAGAGAAGAAAGAATAACAAATGAAGATTTTGATCTTTTTATAGAGACAGTAGATATTGGAGATTTTGTGCAAACTGCTGGGACACTTTTTTTAACTAAAAAAGGACAAAAAACTATCCAAGCTTCTAGTTGGAAAATGGTTACTAAAAGTTTAAGACCACTTCCTGAAAAATGGCATGGTTTGCAAGATACAGAAGAGCGTTATCGCAAGAGGTATTTAGATTTGCTTCTAAACGAAGAGCTAAGAGATTTGATAATTAAAAAATCAAAATTTTGGGATGTTACTCGTAAATTTTTCAAAGATAAAGGATTTTTAGAAATAGAGACACCAACTTTAGAGTTGACTACTGGTGGAGCAGAAGCCAGACCTTTTAAAACTCACCACAATGATTTTGATTTGGATATGTATTTAAGGATATCAGTAGGTGAGTTGTGGCAAAAAAGACTCTCGGCGGCCGGTTTTCCAAAAACTTTTGAAATAGGACGAGTTTATAGAAACGAGGGGACTTCGCCAGAACACTTACAAGAATTTACTAATATGGAATTTTATTGGAGTTATGCTGATTATAAAGACGGTATGTCTTTGGTCAAAGAACTTTATAAAAATATCGCTAAAGAAGTTTTTGGTAAAACAAAATTTGAATACAACGGACACACTTTTGATTTAGATGATGATTGGAAAGAAATAGATTATACAGAAGAAATTAATAAACAAACTGGTTTGGATATTGAAAAAGTGAGTGAAAAAGAGATCAAAGACAAATTAAATGAACTCCATGTTTCCTATCAAGGAGAAAACAAAGAACGTTTAATGGATACTCTTTGGAAGTATTGTCGCAAAAATATAACAGGCCCAGCTTTCCTTATAAATCATCCTTCATTGGTTGCCCCTCTGGCTAAAAAAATAAAAGATAAAAATATAACACAAATGTTTCAGCCCATCATTGCAGGGAGCGAAGTAGGTAGGGGTTATTCAGAATTAAATGACCCAATTGATCAAGAAAAAAGATTTGACCTCCAGCAAAAATTGATTGACAGTGGAGATGAAGAAGCGATGATGCCTGATTTTGAATTTATAGAAATGCTAGAGCATGGTATGCCACCTACCTGTGGTTTTGGATTTGGAGAACGCCTATTTGCGATTTTGGCCAATAAACCATTACGTGAACTTCAGACTTTTCCATTAATGCGTCCCGTTAGAGATCAAAACGTTTATAATATAAAATAATTAAATATTACAGATATGTTTAAAATAATTCACAAATTACAATTAACTACGGAAATGCATAGCATTTCCTATCTCTAACGGGATGAATAAAATATCTATTTCTGCTATTGTTTTTGCTTTTATTATTACTGGAGTTGTTTGGTTTTTCTTTGTTAAAGGTGATTCTGGAGATAAGGTGACATCAAACGGGGATGTGGTGATATTAAATGAATCAATTAATAAAAAAGATGATAATTCATCTGTAATTAATCAAGAAAAAATTATGAATGCAACATTACATACAAACAAAGGAGATATCACTATCCAATTTGTTTCTGATTTGGCTCCAAACACAGTGGCCAATTTTGTAAAATTAGCTAAAGAAGGTTTTTATGATGGAACTAAATTTCACAGGGTGATTAAGGGTTTTATGAATCAAGGAGGAGATCCTTTTTCAAAAGATGATTCGTTGGTAGATAAATGGGGTACTGGAGGTCCTGGTTATTATTTTGCTGATGAGATAGGGCCAGATAATAAAAATAATGCAGGGACCATCTCAATGGCCAATGCTGGGCCTGATACCAATGGAAGTCAGTTTTTCATCAATGTAGCTCCCAATAATAATCTTGATACTAAACACACTGTTTTTGGATATGTTACTGAAGGTATAGATGTGGTTATGGAAATAAATTCATTAGAGACAGATGCATCTGACCGCCCACTTGAGCCCGTGATAATAGAGAGTATTACTCTTAAATAATTAAATTAAATAAAATTTCAAAAAACCGCTTTAAATAAGGCGGTTTTTTGTTTTAGATTAAGTTATCCACTTATCCACAGTTCAAAGTGGTAGACGAATATAATGAGGTGGTATAAGATGGAATCAAGTGGGAAGAAGTGGATAACACAATAATCATGCTCATAGGAGAATACACACACACCATAGACGATAAAAATAGAGTTTCTCTACCGTCTAAAATTAGGTCTCTTATGGGCAAGAAGATTGTTATTACTCCCGGATTGGATCAGTGTTTGTTTGTCTTCACTCTCAAAGAATGGGAGCAAATAGCAAATAAACTTTCAGAAAATTCATCAATGCTTTCCTCTGATATGAGAAGTTTTACCCGATATATGTTTGGAGGAGCTAGTGAAGTAGTGGTGGACAATATCGGACGAGTTTTGGTTCCAGATTTTTTACGAGAAAGAGCCAATCTTAAAACCAAAGTGGTTTTAATAGGAGTTCAGAATCGTTTGGAAATATGGAATGAGAAGTCGTGGATCGATTACAAAAAACAGGTGGAGAAAGGTGCTCTAGGTTTGGCAGAAAAATTATCAGGCCTAGGCATAATGTAAATGACCCACGAAAGTGTTCTTTTAAAAGAAATAATAGACGGGCTTTCTTTTCAAGATGGTGATATCTACTTAGATGCCACTCTAGGTATGGGCGGACATATGGAAGGAGTTTGGCAGAAAATGAAAAATCAAGTCATTTTATCTGGTATTGATGCAGATGAAATGTCTGTGATTTTGAGTAGAGAAAGACTTGATTTGGCTGGAGCTAAACCAAAACTGGGAGTGCTTAACTTTAGAAATATTGACAAAGCGCCAGAGATGCTCGGTATCAAAAATCCAACAAAAATATTGTTTGATCTTGGTTGGAATGCTAGTCAATTTTTTGGAAGTGACAGTGATGCTTTGGCCACAGCAGGTAGAGGTTTTAGTTTCCAAAAAGATGAACCACTTTTGATGACTTTTAAGCAAAATGTAGAAGAAAGTGATACTACTGCTTATGATGTTGTCAATAATTGGGATGAAGAAAATTTGGCAGATGTTATCTATGGTTATGGTGAAGAGAGGTACTCTAGAAGGATCGCTAAAGCCATCGTAGCAAGTAGGTCCGAAGGCCCAATCAAATCTTCTGGTCAATTGGCAGAAATTATTAAAAATGCCGTACCGATATTTTATCGTTTTGGAAGGATTCATCCAGCTACCAAGACTTTTCAGGCCATTAGAATAGCCGTCAACGATGAATTGCAAGCTTTAGAGGAAGGTTTGAGTAAAGGATTTAATATTTTAGATAAAGAAGGCAGGATGGCAGTAATTTCATTTCATAGTTTAGAAGATAGGATAGTAAAAAGATTTTTTAAATTGCAAGTAACTTTAGAAAAAGGAATTCTTATAAATAAAAAGCCGATTACTCCAGATGATGAAGAAATAACAAAAAATCCAAGATCAAGAAGTGCCAAACTAAGAATCATTCAAAAAATTTAATAAAAATAATAGAAAAATGACTGATTTAATAAAACAAAAAACAAAGACATTACAAATAAATAATTTATTTAATTATGGGCTTATGGCTTTGGTGATGGCAGCGGCACTTTCTTATATGTATTTTGCCAATATCGCTGTCCGCAATTTGACCGTCTTAGAAAAAACCAGAAAACAAATACAATCTCTAAATATAGAAGTCAGTGAAAAAGAGTCTCAAAGATTATCTATTGAAAATAGTGTAAGCACCGAAAAAGCCATTAGTCTTGGTTTTGTAGAGGTTCGTCACCCAACTTTTATAGTTAAAAATTCCAAAAAAACTGCTCTTTCTCTTAAAATAGATTAAAATAAAGAGATGATAGGGAGGATTCGTTTTATATCCGTTATTATTATCTTAGTAGCGCTTGTTATGATCGTGCGCTTATATTTTGTCCAGATAGTAGATGGAAAAACTTTTTCTGCAGATGCTGAAAGACAAAATATAAATGAAAATACTATTTCTTACGATAGGGGTAATATTTATTTTGAAAGTAAAGATAGGGAAATCATACCAGCTGCTATTTCAAGGTCTGGTTTTACTGTGGCTATCAATCCTAAAGTTATAGAAAATCCAGACAGTATTTATAAACAGTTGAGTCAATTTTTAGTTTTGGATGAAGCAGAATTTTTGGCTAAAGTTTCAAAAAAAGATGACCCTTATGAAGAAATCGCAGAACATTTAAATACAGAGACGGCTAACAAAGTTCAAGAACTAAATATTTATGGAGTGACCATTTCTACTGATAAGTGGCGTTTTTACCCAGGTGGCAGTCTTGCTTCTAATGTCATTGGTTTTGTCGGATTTGATGGGGACGAACTGGCTGGGCGTTATGGTTTAGAAAGATATTATGAGGATACTCTAAAAAAGGATCCTTCAAAAATATATAATAACTTTTTTGCCGAATTTTTTTCAAATGTTAAAGGGTCTCTAGGTGAAGATTCAAAAGAAGAGGGAGATATCATTACTACCATAGAACCATCTACTCAACTTTTTCTTGAAAGTGAACTAAAAAATGTTAGAGAAAAATGGGGCAGTGATGAGATCGGGGGGATCATTATAAATCCAAACAACGGAGAAATAATGGCTATGGCTTGGAGCCCTTCTTTTGATTTAAATAATTTTTCAGAAAGTAATGCCAAATTTTTTAACAATCCGATGGTGGAGGGTGTATACGAGATGGGTTCTATTGTAAAACCTATTACTATGGCGGCAGGTATAGATTCGGGTACTGTTTCGGCTGAAAGCACTTATTATGACGCTGGTTTTTTATTTTTAGACAAAAGACGTATTTCAAATTATGACAATAGAGGAAGGGGGACTGTCAATATGCAAGAAGTTTTAAACCAATCTCTAAATACCGGAGCCGCTTACGTGGCTCTAAAAATGGGTAATGAAAGTTTTTCAGATTATATGAAAAGTTTTGGTGTTGGCACCGAAACTGGTATTGATTTGCCAAATGAAGGACGGGGTCTTATCAAAAACTTAGATAGTAAAAGAGATATAGAGATTGTCACTGCTTCTTATGGTCAAGGGGTGGCTTTTACTCCTATTGCCACTGTCAGGGCTCTTTCTGTATTGGCTAATGGTGGCACTTTAATCACCCCTCATCTGGTCAAAAAAATAGAATACAAAAGTGGTCTTTCCAAGAAATTTTCTTTCATTTCAGATAAACAAGTGATTAAAAAAGAAACTTCAGAAGAAATAAGTAGAATGTTAACCAATGTGGTTGATACTACTTTACGTGGTGGTAATGCCAAAATCCCGGGCTATTCGGTGGCAGCTAAAACTGGCACTGCCCAAATGACCAATGAAGGAGAAGCTGGTTATGTTGAAGGAAAATATCTCCACTCCTTTTTTGGCTATTTCCCATCTTATGAACCAAAATTTTTAGTCTTCCTTTTTCATACTTATCCTAAAGATGTCAGATACGCTTCCGAAACTTTGACTGATCCCTTTCTTAATATTACCAAATTTCTTATAAATTATTATCAAATACCACCCGATAGACCAGAAGACGTTATCAACACTCTCGCCCAATAAAGCCAAAAAAGCTTGATTTATTTAGGATATTTGATATCATAGGGAAAGTCGGATATTACTAGTTTTGATTATAAGATTTAATATAAATATTATGGATGAAGAAAACACAAACGTTCCTGTAGATGGTGGAGCTGATGTTCCTGCTACAGATATGCCTGCTACCGATGTTCCTGCAGATGATGCAGCTCCTGTAGAAGAAACTCCTACTGCTGAATAAGATTTAGCAGATAGTTAATCTAACTAAAAGTGCCAAAGTTTATCTTTGGCACTTTTAGTATAAATATTGAATTATTCCATCCTCATTACACCACATTCCCAAATGTCAAAGGGCGCCTTTAACATGTTTCTGTAAAAAGGGAATATTGTGTTATATTTTGTGGTATATTTTTATTTATCGGCCCTATCGTCTATCGGTTAGGACGTCGCCTTCTCAAGGCGAAAAGCGCGGTTCGATTCCGCGTAGGGTCACCCGATTAAAATTACAACACATCCCTAAGAACAATGGGCGCCATTGTTCATTTTGTGATGGGCTTAAATAACTAAAAAGAAAATGGCTCCCGAACGTGGTCGTTCGGGAGCTGAACGTTTACCTATGAATGCCTCTTTTGCAGATGGGCCTCTTTTTTGTAGTAGGTTTCCATCTTTTTGTATTTTTTTGTCGGAATGGAGGATATATCATCTTCCACATTTGGAAAGCTTTTTTCTATCCTCACCCCTTAACGGGATCAGAGCTTCTATAGCCCTTTTTGTTTGGTTTTTGGTAGGATTTTTGATCCCTTTCTCCATCCTTGAAATAACCCGATTATGAACGCCGATCATCCGGGCTACAACATCAACATTCCAAAACTTCCATTCTCTGTGCTTTTTCAGTAAAGAACCAAGAGCTACTCTCGCTTCAGCTTTGTTCATAAATGAACTTATGTAGATTCAGATACCTTTAAATACGAACTTTGGATATCATGTTTGTATGGCGAAAAATTTAAAAAACAAGAAAAAGCACCTGTCGGATGAAGAAAGAT
>MHWA01000004.1:34022-108280 GCA_001825335.1 Candidatus Zambryskibacteria bacterium RIFCSPLOWO2_01_FULL_35_19 | reverse complement strand
TTGATATTTATATTTTTATCTTTACCCGGAGTAATGAATGCTATTGGAGGTCAAGATATGGCTGGCAATTATTTTAAAGAACCTCTTACTTTTATCCAAAAATCAATAGAAAATTCCGCCACTATTTCAAACAATCTTCACAACTCTTTAGAATATTCTTCTTTTGTTCGTCTGTTTGAAATAGCATTCAATTTTTTGATCGGCAAAGTCTTTTTTTTGATTTTGACAGTAGCCACTTTTGTCTGGTTTCGTCTAAATTTTAAAGAAAAACTTAGGGCAGTAATCAAAAACTCTCGTCCAGAAAGAGTTACTCATTATTTTCTTATGATTTTTGTCGGCCTTTTTGCCGCTTATTCAATTTTTCCAAACATAAGACTTAATTGGAATGACTCCCTTTCTGTAATTGTTTTATGTTTATCTTTTTATTTTTCTTGGATGTTTGCTGTTTCTACCAACGATATCGTTGACGAAGAAATAGACGCGGTCTCTGACCCTACTCGTCCTTTGATAGCCAACTCTTTAAGCAAAAAAGATATGAAAGAATCGGCCACTATTTTTCTTGTTGCCACTCTCATCTCTGGATTTCTAGCTGGATACACTGCTTTTTTCTTTATCCTTACTTTTACCGCTCTTTATTATATTTATAGTGTTCCACCAACTAGATTTAAAACCATACCTTTCTTCTCCTCTTTTATAATAGGTCTTTGTTGTTTAACGGCTGTCTTAGCTGGATTTTTTCTAATTTCTCCTTTTAAATATGTCTCCGTTTTTCCTTCCAAGCTTGCTTTGGCTGTCGTGGTTATATTTTTCTTGGGTTCTCACATCAGAGATATGAAAGATATTGAGGGAGATAAAAAGGCGGGCATCAAAACTGTGCCTATAATTTTTGGAGATATTTGGGGACCAAGAGTGGTGGGCATATTTGCTTCTGTATCATTTTTGCTTATCCCGATTTTTATGGGCTCTTATGTTTTATTTGCTTCGGCTATTCCGGCCTCTTTGGTTGTTTATTATTTTATAAACAGAAAACCTTATTTTGAAAAATATATTTTCAGAACCTATTTTGCTTTTATTATAGCTAGTTTCTTACTCCTAATTTGGATATGAGATTAAAACTCAATATGAATAAGTGGTTTGTGTTTGGGTGTGTAGTCTAAAAACTCCTGTTCTAAAAACTCATCTGGTATTTCTAATACAAATTCAGAGGGGATGTTGACTCCTCGGCTACCAAAAATAGTTCTAGTTTGAGCGTATGAAAGAAAAAGTTTTTTCTTGGCTCTGGTAACCGCTACATAAAAAAGTCGTCTTTCTTCTTCGGCTTCTTCTTCGCTTAAATTTTCGTCTCTTTCGTGGGGGAAAAGTCCTTCTTCTAAACCAGTGACAAAAATATAAGCAAATTCTAAACCCTTGCTGGCGTGGACGGTCATTAAGCGCACTCCTTCTCTTTCTTTTTTGTCGCTATCTTGGTCAGAAGCAAGTGAAGTCTCTTCTAATAACTTTTCTATTCCATCTTCCCAATTTTTAGCTCCGTTTTCTTCGTTATAAATTTCATCATATTTTTTAGCAAGAGCAGAAAGTTCTTTTATGTTTTCTATTCTCTCTATACCTTCATCAGTTTTTTCTAAGTTTTCATTTAAACCAACTTCTTTGGCTATAAAAAAAATAGTTTTGGAAGGCGGGTTGGTAATAGCGAAGTTTTTGATTTTTCGCAAAAGATTTCTAAAAGCATCTATTTTTATTTTCATTCCTGCTGGTAACTCTTTTTCTTTTCCTTCCACAATTTTTAAAAGAGTGATTTTGCCTATACCGCGCGGTGGCACATTTATAATACGTTTCAAATCAGAAATACTTTCTGGATTAAGGCAAAATCTTAAAAAAGCCAAAATATCTTTGATTTCTTTTCGGTCAAAAAATCTGGTTCCTAAAACTTGATAAGGAATATTTTTGACTAAAAATTCTTCTTCTAAAACTCGTGATTGAAAATTGGCTCTGTAAAGGACGGCGATCTCTGAAAGATCGGCGCCACTTTTTTGCAATTCTTTTACTTTCTCTACCACAAACTGTGCTTCATGATTTTCGGTTAAGGCCTCAAAAAGACTTACTTTTTCGCCGACTGCGTTTTTGGTAGTGAGTTTTCGTTCCATACGCAATTTATTTTTTTCTATAATTTTGTTAGCCACTTCCAAAATAGTTTTGGTGGAACGATAATTTTCTTCTAAAACTACCAATTTCGCATTTTTATAATCTTTTTCAAAGTTTAAAATGTTTTTGATACTGGCGTTTCTCCATGTATAGATATTTTGGTCCACATCGCCAACTGCACAAATATTTTGATGGTCTCGAGTGATGGCTTCAACTATTTTGTACTGCACTTTGTTTGTATCTTGATATTCGTCAATGTGAATGTATTTCCATTTTTCTCCATAAAATTTTCTGACACTCTCGTTTTGTAAAAGTTTGGCCGCTACTAAAAGTAAATCGTCAAAATCTAAAGCATTTTCTTTTTTTAAGATTATTTCATAATCCTGCCAAACTTTGGCTACGATGTTTCCAAAATAATCTCCGGAAGCTCTCTCAACATATTCAGAAGAAGAAACAAAATTGCCTTTTTCTCGGGAAATGATGGCTAAAATTTTGCCCGGCTCAAATTGTTTGGGGTCGTAGCCATTTTTTTGCAAAGCTTCTTTAACTGCTCTTTTGGAATCTTCTCTATCGTAAATACTAAAATGTTTTTTGACTCCTGCCTCCATATAATTTTCCCTGATTATGTGAGCTCCTAATGTATGGAATGTAGCTACGAATGGTCGTCTCGCTCCCGAAGTTGCCATATCTGAAGCGTAACCCCTTTCATTTTCAAGTAATTTCAAAACCCTCTCCCCCATCTCTTTGGCCGCTTTGTTAGTGAAAGTGACCGCCAAAATATTTTCCGGCGCCACTCCCTTTTTGATCAAATTTAAAATCCGATAAGTAATAGTTTTGGTTTTACCAGCTCCCGCTCCCGCCAACACCAAAACCGGCCCCTCGGTTGCTTCCACCGCCTCTCTCTGGGCTCCATTTAATTCTGCAAAATTACTCATCAATTTATCTTAACAGATTTTTAACAAATTTATTTTATGCACATTTTAGATTGACCAAGTGGATTAATTTGATACAATTTGGAGCGTGTTTGTAGATTGCTGAAATTCATAAATATGGCTCAATAGAGCCTTATTTTTCAGAAAAGGTTGAATTATCATTAATCCTAGGCTTATTTTAAAAAACTCTAATGACCCCGATTTAAATAAACGTTATTTTAAGGCAAAAATCGGGCGAAATATTAATATAAAATCTATTCTTAATCCAAAAAAAATATTTTTGGTTGTTATAACTTTGCTCTTGCCAATATCGGTTTCTGCAGGTCTATTTAGTATTTTAAGAGGAAGTTCAAATGATACAGATTTGTCTCCTGATAAAAATATTCAAAATATGGCTCTTTTGGTAGCAGTAGCCACTCCATTTGGTGATATTTCTCATATTCCAGAAGTTGAGGACAATGCTTTGGTGTCAAATGTTGGTCCTACTGGTGTAGCTGATTCGGAAGTCAAAAAAGCTACTAGTGATCAAATCAGTATTTATGTGGTTCGTCCCGGAGATACTCTTTCTCAAATAGCCGAGATGTTTAATGTAACTGTCAACACTATAAAATGGGGTAATGATCTTTCTTCAAATACTCTTAAAGTGGGAGAGACTTTAGTAATCCTCCCTGTCTCTGGGGTGAGACACGCTGTTGTTAAAGGAGACACTATTGCTTCTGTGGCTAAAAAATATAAAGGAGATATTGATGAGATAATAGCTTATAACGAACTCAAAAAAGGAGCTACTTTAGCTATTGGTTCAGTGATTGTAATTCCAGATGGAGAAATAGCCGCTTCAACCTCGTCTTATTCTAGCTCCGGCTCTAGTTCTTCCGGCTCTTCCAATAAAGAATACAGTGGTTATTACATTAGACCTATCAATGGTGGTAGAAAAAGCCAAGGAATACATGGGTATAATGGTGTTGACCTAGCTGCTCCAACGGGCACTCCAATATTGGCTTCTGCCGGAGGAGAAGTTATTATAAGTAGAGCTAGCGGTTGGAACGGCGGTTATGGCGTTTATTTAGTTATAAGACATTCAAACGGCACTCAAACTTTGTATGCTCACAATAGTAGAAACAACGTTTCGGTTGGAGATAAAGTAAAACAAGGAGACATCATTGCCTTTGTTGGTAGCACTGGCAAATCCACAGGTTCTCACGTCCATTTTGAAATTCGTGGAGCTAGAAATCCTTTTTAATGACAAACGTAAATAAAAATGTTAAACTCTATATTGTTATCTTTAGAAATAATCTATAATTTTTGGCTATAAAATACAGAATAAATAATTTTATAAAGGCAGAAAGTGTTCGCCTTATTGGGCCAGAAGGAGAAAACTTTGGAGAGGTGCCAACTAAAGAAGCCATATCAAGAGCATTAGATTTGGGTCTTGATTTGATAGAAATATCACCAAATGCTAAGCCCCCTATTGCCAAAATTGTTGAGTATGGAAAGTTTTTGTATTCTGAAAATAAGAAACAGAAAGCTATGAAGTCCAAAGCTCATATAGTGGAAGTAAAAAGTGTGCAGATAAAGGTGGGTACTGGAGACCATGATTTAAATCTTAAAGCCAAAAAAGCTTCGGAGTGGCTTAAAGAAGGGCACAGAGTAAAAATAAACTTGTTTCTACCCGGTAGAACCAAGTATATGAACGAAACTTTTTTGAAAGAAAGAATGGATAGAGTCTTCAAATTAATACCTGAAGAGTTTAAAATAGCTGAAGAACCCAAAAAAAGCCCTAAAGGAATGACTGCTATTATAGAGAGGGTCAGATAATAAAATTGACAGTTTAATATATTTATGCAAAATATATAAGTCTACGTGTCCCGTTAGAAATCTAGCAGGAAGCGTTGAAAGTAATGAAATTAAAATAAATTTCTAATTGGGATGAAAACAAACAAATCTTATTCAAAACGTATTAAAGTAACCAAAAATGGTAAGCTTTTGGTTAGGAAGAAAGGCCAAAACCATTTTAATGCTAAAAATAGTGGTGATACTGGGATTAAAAAAAGAAGGACAGTTGCTTTCAGTATGAGTAACAAAAATAAAAGTAGATTTCTTAATAACGTTTAATAAACAATTATGGCAAGGGTAAAAAAAGGAGTTAACGCTCTAAAAACAAGAAGAAACATATTAAAACAAGTTAAAGGATATCGTTTTGGACGATCAACAAAAGAGAAACAAGCTTATGAGGCAATAGCTCATGCTGGTACTTATGCTTTTGCTCACAGAAGAGATAAAAAGGGTGATTTCCGAAGGTTGTGGAATGTTCGTCTCAATGCAGTTTTGCGTGAGAGTGGTCTCTCTTATAGTAAATTTATAGGGTCATTAAAGACCGCTAAAATCCTTCTAAATCGTAAAATATTGTCTGAAATAGCTGCTACCACTCCCGAAACTCTCAAAAAAATAATTACCAAAGTATAAAAATTTTTTAAGTTATTCACGATACATATCCACAGCTTTAAAGTCAAGGTATTGCCAAAAAGTCTATAAAATATATACTTACAAATGGAGGAAGAATGGATGACTCTCGAGATCATCCGTTCTTAAGAATGTGGGGGGTCGAGAAATTATAAAAATTTTAATTTTTAAAAAAATGAATAAAGCAGATTTAGCAAATTCCGTTCATACAAAAATTGGTGGCACTAAGGTCCAAGCTGAAGAAGTAGTTGAAATTATTATAAGTGATATCGTAAATGCTTTGAAAGGTGGAAATGAAGTTTCAATTGCAGGTTTGGGTATTTTCTCAACCAAACAAAGAGCGGCTAGAGTGGCTAGAAACCCTCGTACTGGTGAAGCTGTAAATGTCCCAGCTATGAGAGTTCCTAAGTTTCGTGCAGCTAAAGCATTGAAAGATGCTGTTAAGTAGCTGGTAGCTAGAATCTAGTAGCTACTAAGTTGCTTGTTCTCACTTATCAAAAACCACCTTCCGGTGGTTTTTGATTTGTCATCGGTTTGAAGCTGTCAGTATTTGGAATTACTGGATATTTTTTAAGATTAGTGTTTGACAATGTAATTACATTGTGTATACTTTGTAATAATTATTAAAAATAGCAGTCTTATAATATATGAACTCAACATTAAACATAAGAATAGACAAAAAGCTTAAAGAAAACGCTGGGAAAACTCTTAAAAATATGGGTTTGGATATTTCTTCCGGAGTGAAAATGTTTTTGTGCCAGGTGGTCAATACAAAGTCCATTCCATTTGAACCTAAAATGCATTACGCAATGACTCCAGAGCAAGAAAAATGGGTGAGGAGACAGATTGCAGATGCTAAGAAAAACAGCAGGACATATAAGAGTATAGAGGAATTACATAAAAATATTCTAAGCCACTAAAGTGCTTGCCGTTTCTGAAATAAAAGCATATAGAAAAGCTATTAAAAAATATTCAAAATTGGCCAGTTTTGATATTAAGAAAATTGAGGAAGTGGTCAAAATCATTCAAAGAAAAGAAACCCTTGATAGAAAATATAAAGACCATGAATTAAAAGGGAAACTTCAGGGCATAAGAGAATGTCATATAAAACCAAATTTGCTTCTTTTGTATCAAATGGACGAAGAAAATAAAATCTTGTTTCTAATCAACATTGGTAGCCATTCCGAGTTGTTTAAATGAAAATCAAGAGCATTAGAACCTCCCTCGTTTTATATCGTGCCAAACAGAACATAGAACAACATGTATTATGTACACTTGTATGCTTGCGCTGTGTAGTTGCATCAGACGCGACGAAGTGGTGCCACCGGCAGGAATCGGACCTGCATCTAGACGTTAGGAGTGTCTTGTTCTATCCATTGAACTACGGCGGCAATTATAATAGATATTATCATAAAATATGTTAAAATAGCTTGTGCGAAAGCGGGATTAGTTTAGTGGTAAAATGCGAGTTTTCCAAACTTGAGTCGGGGTTTCGATTACCCCATCCCGCACAGAGTTTTACTATTTATTATTTGATTTTTCGCTTATTTTAACCAAACGGTCAAAGTTATCGTCAGTAGAAATTTTATTTTTGTGTATTTTAGAGCATTTGTTGCATTTTTGAATCACACTCCACTCTCCCCCATTTTCTTCGGTATCAATTGGTTCCATTAAGCCACCACAATTTTCAGCTCTATCTCCTGGGAAAATATCTATATGTTTACTCCAAAGACAATGAGGGCAATGATTGGTATAACCATTACCATCTACACTCTTTCCGCAATTTTCGCAAACAAAATCTTCCACCGTTTTTTTAAATTTTATCGACATTTATTTTAACTCTCCTCTTTTTTCGTTCGGGGTGCCGAGAATCGAACTCGGACCTAACGCTCCCAAAGCGTTTATACTACCACTATACTACACCCCGTCTTCGCCCGCAGTAGCAGGCTATGACGAGCAAGGCCCGTATTAGCTAGCAAAGGCGGGATTAACCAATATAGTCTATCATAAAATTAAATTTTCCATAAATCTACACTTGGCTACTCTTTTTTCTTGATCCAAAAAGACACAAGCTAAATCAAATTGCCATACGGGATCTTCTTTTTTATATTTTTCCAGCAAATAAGTTTGAATAGCTCTTTGTAACCTTTTTAGTTTCCATGGGTGCATATTGTCTTCTGGTCTATAGTTATTGATCTCTTGTTCAAATTTATTTCCATAACTTTTTCGGCTAACGGTCTTTACTTCCACAAAATGAAGGATTTTGTCCTTTTCCATTATTATGTCAATCTCTCCCCATTTTTTTCTGTAATTCTGAAAAATCAAATTAAATCCTTTCTTAATAAGGAAATTTAAGGCAATTCTCTCCCCAATTTCTCCTGTTTCATTATGTTTTGCCATAAAAACTAAAAAGTCTTTGACTTTTCAAAAATCGTTATTTTAAGCCATTTTGTCTTTTCAATGACTTTGACTTATACACATTGTCCCCTTAGTTATCCCCAGAAATGTTTCAAACTAAGGCCAACTACACCACAAAGACATTTTAACATTTTTAGGACATTTTTAATAATCAAAACGAAAAATAAAATAGCTGCTGTTTCTGCGTCGGGTCTAGGATAATGCTCTTGAAACAACACTATTTTATTTTTCGTTTTGTAAAAGATATTTTTTATGCTAAATTTATATAACTAAAGTAAAAGCGGCCTTGGTCGCCGAAGCTTTAGCGAAGGCGGCCATGGTTTAGTGGTAGGACGGGTCCTTGCCAAGGACCAGGCGGGGTTTCGATTACCCCTGGCCGCACAGGATATTATTTGATAAACACATAATAAAATTAATGTGTTATTATTTGCTTATGCGCCCGTAGCTCAATGGATAGAGCGTTTGGCTTCGAACCAAAAGGTTGCGAGTTCGACTCTTGCCGGGCGCACAAGTCCGAAAAAATTATCTGTGACCACAGAATACACTAATATGTCTAATAAAGCTAAAATAGAAAAATTTAAGATTCCTGAAGAAGTTTCCCATGTAACTAAGGCGCTCAAAGATGCTGGTTTTGAGGCGTATTTGATTGGAGGATGTGTCAGAGATCTTTTTATAGGCAGGAAACCAAAAGATTGGGATATTACTACCAATGCTACTCCAGAAGAAATTATTCCCCTATTTTCTAAAACTTTTTATGAAAACAACTTTGGAACAGTTGGGGTAGTAAATGAAGAAGCTTCACAAGAAACATTAAAAATTATAGAAATAACTCCGTATCGCGTTGAAAGCTCTTATTCTGATCATAGAAGGCCAGATAGTGTTAAATTTAGTAAGAACATACTTGATGATCTAAAAAGGCGTGATTTTACTATAAATGCTATTGCTTATGATGTAGAAGAAGGAGAAATAGTTGACCCTTTTGCTGGAGTGGCTGATTTATCTAAAGGAATCATAAAAACAGTCGGTGAAGCTAAAGAGAGATTTTTTGAAGATGGTTTGAGAATCTTAAGGGCGGTCAGGTTCCACGTGGAACTAGGTTTTCCTCTAGACCAAGAAACTGAAAAATCAATATTTGAAAATAATCATATTTTAAAAGAGGTTTCTAAAGAAAGAATTAGAGATGAATTTGTTAAGATAATAATGTCCCCTTCTCCTATGGATGGACTTTTGTTACTTAAGAAACTTGGTTTATTGACTTATATAATACCAGAATTGGAAGAAAGTATTGGTGTAGAGCAAAATAAGGCGCACTCTTATGATGTTTGGACTCATCTATTAAAAACAGCTCAACATTCAGCTGATAAACAATATCCGTTACATGTGAGACTTTCGGCTCTTTTGCATGATGTGGCTAAACCTAGAGCTAGAAGGTGGGACAATAAATCTAAAATATGGACTTTTTATGGTCACGAAGTAGTGGGTTCACGTGTAACTAAGAAAATAATGGAGGATTTAAGATTTTCACGTGAAACAATAGATAAGGTTGTTAATTTGGTTCGTTGGCATATGTTTTTCTCTGATACTGAAAAAATAACTCATTCAGCTGTCAGAAGATTGGTAGCTAATGTTGGTAAGGAAAATATATGGGATCTTATCAATATGAGAGGTTGTGATAGGATTGGCACTGGCAGACCTAAAGAAAATCCTTATAGATTAAGAAAATATAAATCAATGATAGAAGAGGTGATGAGAGACCCTATATCAGTGAAAATGCTTAAAATTGATGGTCAGAAGATTATGGAAATTCTAAAAATTCCTCCCGGACCAAAAATAGGTCAAATGCTAAACGCTTTACTAGAAGAAGTATTGGAGGATCCAACTTTGAATACTGAAGAATATTTAAATAAAAAGATATTAGAGTTGTCAAAAATGTCCGATAAAGAATTGAGAATGATGGGGGATAAAGGTAAGGTAAAAAAAGAAGAAGATGACCAAATGGAAATAAAAAAAATAAGAGGCAAACATTATGTAGAGTAAAGTTATCCACATAATGTCCTTTACATTATTTATAAAAGACATAAACTTTATATCAGACATAACTGACATTTTTTAAAAGACGAGTATATCTATAGTAGTCAGCATTAGTTCTTTATAACTTCATGGCCATGAAGTTGAAAGAAAGTTTGGTTAAGCTCAAAAAACAATTTATATATATCTTCACTCATATAATTTTTAAAATGAGATATCATAAGGTTTTTTGTGAATGCGCTTCTTGACGAAATTTATCTTTTGCCTCAGCTCTGATTTTGAGTCTGATATTAATATATCTAAAGAAATCAGAAACAAAATCAGGGCTGAGTAAATGTTCTTTATACTTTCATTTATGAAAGGTTAATCAAAAACGCCTTGTCGTGCGAAAATCCTCCACCGCATCTAGGCGTTTTGTTGTATATAAAAAATATTTATTTTGTTTCTAACATAATAGGGCAGTGGTCAGAACCAAATACATCTGGAATGATTTTTGAACTTTTTATATTTGATATTAATTCTTTGTTGGCAAAAAAATAGTCTATGCGCCAGCCAACATTTCTGGTTCTAGCATTAGCGAAATGACTCCACCAAGTGTAGTAACCTTTTCCTTCTGGAGTAAAATGGCGAAAGGTATCTACAAATCCGGCGGCAATAATGTTGTTAATTCCTTTGCGTTCTTCTTTTGTAAAACCATGCTCGCCTTCATTTTGTTTGGGATTAGCCAAGTCATTTTCTGTGTGGGCCACATTCAAATCACCGCAGAATATTACATTTTTTCCGCCCAAGGCGGACCCGCCTTGGGCGGGCTTTCTCCTTAATTCTGTAACATACTCTAAAAACGCTGGGTCCCAACTCTTAAATCTTAAATCCAGCCTACTTAAATCACCTTTAGAATTGGGAGTATAGACATTAACCACAAAAAAATCTTTAAATTCGGCCGTTAAAACTCTCCCTTCTTTGTTTGGGTCGCCATAGCTGTCTTGTTCTAATTTATATTTTTTAACTATCTCTTTCGGAAAGCCAGTCTGCACACTAAGTGGTTTTATTTTAGAAAAAATAGTCACTCCGCTATAACCAGCTTTTTCTGCACTGTTCCAATACTCCTCATATTCTGGCAAGTCTATCTCACTTTGATCCTGCTTGGCTTTAGTTTCTTGCAAACAAATAATATCCGGCTTGTATTTATCTACAAAAGGTAAAAACAGTCCTTTTTTATGCACCGCCCGTATGCCATTTATGTTCCAAGATGTGATTTTCATAAATTTCATTTTAACAGAAAATAACAAAACATACTTTTCCTGCGTTAGGTCAATAGGATAAGGCTCTTGGAAAAGTAGTTTTGTTATTTTCTGTTATGAAATTTTTTATGGATGTCGCGGAGGTGGCGGTCGGTGACATGGGTGTAGATTTGGGTAGTGCCGATGTTGGCGTGGCCCAAGAGGGCTTGGACAGAGCGCAAGTCAGCGCCATTTGAAAGTAGGTCGGTGGCAAAAAGGTGACGCATAGTGTGAGGAGTGACTTTTTTGGAAATACCAGCTTTGACTGCGCACTGTTTTACTATCCTCTCTACTGATCTTTTTGTCAGTGCCAGACTTCCTTTCCTCTCTTTAGTTACTTTGCCGTTTTGTGAAAGTTGAACAAAAAGGGCATCATCCATATCTTTTCTTTTTGATAAATATTCTTTTAAAATCTTTTTGGCATAATCAGATATAAAGACTACTCTCACCTTGCTTCCTTTTCCTCTTATTGAAAGTTCGTCGGTGGTAAGGTCAATATCACGAGTAAGGGAACAGAGCTCGGATACACGAAGTCCTGTTGAAAAAAGGAGCTCTAAAATGGCTTTATCGCGTAAATACTTAAGATGATTATCTTTATCTTGAGTAGAGTCGAAAGATTTTGGAGCTTCAAGTAATCTGTGTAATTCAGCGTTTGTAATTAAATCAAGAGAGCGTTCTGAAGTTTTGGCCAGTTCTATTCTTTCAGATGGCATAGATTTGATTTCTTGTCTTGCTAGATATTTTAAAAAAGCTCTTATGGCAATCAAGTAATAATTTTGGGTCTTTTTTGACATAGTGTCTCCGGTTTTTACATTTTTTCCGGTAACTTGTCTGTTGAGCCACAATCTAAATTCCCGCATCATAGTGTCGTTTATATCAGATGGTTTTTGAGCTTTGGTTTGTTTCAGAAAAACTGAAAGGTAATGGTTGTAATTTTCAACCGTATTTAAAGCCCGCCCCTTTTCTATTTCAACGTATTCTAAAAATTGCCTTTTTAATTGTTCTAAGTCTTGTGCCATATATATTATTCTATCACCTTTTAACGTCGCACAATATTTAAAAACTAAAAAGTTGCATAAAAATTGGTTTTATGCTACTCTTAAAAGGTCGTTTTTAGACAATTTTCATATATATGTTAACAAAAAATAAAAAACAACGAGTTATAAAGGAGGTAAAAATGCACGAAACTGACACCGGTAGTCCGGAAGCACAGATCGCCATTCTTTCACGTAGGATAGATGACTTGGCAACACATCTCAAAAAGAACAAAAAAGATAAACATTCTCGTAGAGGTCTTTTGGGTCTGGTAGCAGATCGCAAATCTCATATGAAATATTTGGAGAAAAAAGATACAAAAAGATACAATTCTTTAGTTAAAAAACTTGGTTTGAAAAAATCTGCATAAATTTCTAATTGCCCTAATTATTCTAATTTTCTAAATAAATCCCAATTATCTAATAACCAATTGGGGTTTGTAATATTAGTCATTGTTTAGGATAATTAGGTTAATTACTAATTAGATTAATTTTAATAATATGTCTGTTATAAAACACAAAAATCAGCGGGTGGGAATTTTTATAGATACTCAAAATTTATATCATAGCGCCAAAAACATTTATGGAGCAAAAGTAAACTTTGACCAAGTGGTCAAAGAAAGTTTGGCTGGCAGATTTCTTACTAGAGCTGTGGCTTATGTTATTACTACCGAGTCAGGTGAAGAGAAAAACTTTTTTGAGGCATTGGAAAAGATGGGTATTGAAACTAAAACAAAAAACTTGCAAGTCTTTGCTGGTGGCGCTAAAAAAGGGGATTGGGATGTTGGTTTGGCAGTAGATGCTATTAAGTTGGCTCCTAAATTAGACGCCGTTGTCTTAATAACTGGTGATGGCGATTTTGTTCCACTAGTAGAATTTCTAAAAAATGTTGGTTGTCAGGTTGAAGTGGCTTCTTTTGGAAAATCTAGTTCGGCTCGGCTCATAGAAGTGGCTGATGATTTTATTGACTTAGATAAAAATCCAAGAAAATATTTGATTTCTAAAATGAGAAACAAAGTTAGAAGTTAATATATACATATTTCTTTTCTAAAATATAATTATTTCTGATATAATAAAAAAGAAATAAAGTTGTGCTCTAGTCAGCCCTTAATAGAAAAGGGTCGTGCTCCAAAGGACGTATCGCACGACACGATTTCGCTAAATCGTATGCATGTAAAAGATTCACAAATAAAAGATTTTATTATTGATGCTGGACTTGTTTCTAAATCTGAAATTGAAGAAATTGAAAAAGAAGTCAAGTCCAAGAAAAAACCTTTAAATGATGTCTTAATATCTAGAGGTAAGTTTTCTGATGATGATTTAAGACGAATACAGGCCTATATTTTAGGTATCCCTTTTATAAATTTAAAAGGTCAAGTTTTAAATAGGGATATTTTAAATCTTATTCCTGAACCTATTGCCAGAAAGCACAATATAGTAGCTTTTGAAAAAAAAGAAGACGCTCTTGAAGTGGCTATGCTTGATACTGACGATCTGCAGGCCTTAAATTCAATTAAGAAAAAAGTGGGCTTGAAGATATTGTCTCGTCTGACTGATTCTGAATCTATGCGTAGTGCTTTGGTTCAATATCAAAAAAATCTTAAAGATGAATTTGGAGATATTATAAAAGCTGATGCAGATGAGATAAAAACTATCTCTGAAAAATTACCAGTAGATGATGCTTCAGAAGGGGATTTAAAAAAATTAGCTGAAGAATTGCCAGTAGTGCGGATTGTTGATACTTTGCTCAAACATGCCATCATCCAAAACGCTTCTGATATTCATATAGAACCTTTGGAGGATCAGGTTTTAGTCAGATATCGTATTGATGGTATCTTGCATGACGCGATGATTTTACCAAAACATATAGGAAACTCTTTGGTGGCTCGTATAAAAGTGCTTTCTAGTTTGAAACTTGACGAAAAAAGATTGCCTCAAGATGGTAGATTTAAAATTGATATGAATGGTGAAAAAGTTTCTTTTCGTGTTTCCACTTTGCCAGTTTATTATGGTGAAAAAACAGTGATGCGTCTTTTGAGAGAAAATGTCTCTGGTTTTACTTTGGAGTCTTTAGGTTTTCATGGAGAAGCTTTAGAGCTGTTACATAAATCTCTACAACACACAACTGGTATGATTTTGACTACCGGACCGACTGGAAGCGGTAAATCAACCACTCTTTATACTATGTTAGATATTTTAAATACTCCCAATGTCAATATTTCTACTATTGAAGATCCAGTTGAATATCAGATGCCAAGAATTAATCAAACTCAAGTAAAATCTGAAATAGGCCTTACTTTTGCTTCTGGATTGAGGACTTTGGTGCGTCAAGATCCAGATATTATAATGGTCGGAGAAATTCGCGATAACGAAACAGCTTCTTTAGCCATCAATGCTTCGCTTACTGGACATTTGGTTCTTTCAACTCTTCACACCAACTCGGCTGCTGGGTCAGTTCCTAGATTGATTGATATGAAAGTTGAACCTTTTCTTATCATCTCTACTATTGACGCTATTATCGCTCAAAGATTGGTCAGAAAACTTTCTGATGAAAAAGAAAAATATACTCTCTCTAAATTAGAGATTGAGTCTATTTCTAAAGTGGTTAATCTAGATATTGTTTTGAAGGCTTTAAGAGAAGAAAAGATCGTGGGCAAAGGAGATAATTGGGATAAAATACATTTTTACAAACCTAAAAAAGGAGCAAAAGATGGAGGATTTAAAAGTCGTATTGGTATTTATGAAGTGCTTAATGTTTCTACTGCCATTAAAGACTTAATCATAAAAGGATCTACTACCGAAGATATTGAATTGCAGGCCAAAAAAGAGGGAATGCTCACTATGCTTGAAGACGGTATCTTTAAAGCGGCTCAAGGTTTGACTACTATTGAAGAAGTTTTGCGGGTAGTGTCGGAATAAAAATAAAATTTAAATATAATGCCATTTTATAAATACAAATACGTAAAAGAGGGAGAAGAAAAAGAAGAGACAAAAGAATTTGCTGACAAAGCTAGTCTTTATAGTGCCGTTCGATTAAATGAGGGCTCTATTCTTTCTGTTGAAGAGATAGGGGGCAAAAAAGTGAACATTAAATTGTTTTCCTTTACAAAAAAAGTAAAGACTCAAGAAGTTATAATGTTTGCCAAAAATCTCTCGGTTATGGTGGATGCAGGGCTTTCTGTTTCTAGAGCTTTAAACATATTAGAAAAGCAATTAAAAAATAAAAAATTTATAGAGATTCTTAAAAGTGTTGGTGTTTCGGTTAATGGAGGCGAAACTTTGTCAAATTCTTTAGCAAAGCATCCAAAGACTTTTTCTGATTTGTTTGTAGCTATGGTTAAAGCGGGTGAAGAATCGGGGAAGTTATCAAATTCTTTAAAAATTGTGGCTGATCAACTTGAAAAAGCTTACAATCTTTCAAAAAAAATAAAAGGAGCCATGATTTATCCCGCTGTGATTGTATCGGTGATGGCGGTCATCGGAGTAGTCCTTATGGTTTATATGGTGCCGACGTTAACAGAAACCTTTAAAGGTCTTGAGATAGAGCTTCCTTTGCCAACTAGGATTATTATTGCTATCAGTGATTTTTTGAGAGCTAATATTATTTTGGTAATGATAATAACAGCTGGGGCTATTTTTGGATTTCTTTCTGGACTCAAAACAAAGAAAGGTAAAGATGTGTTAGATTTTTTTATTCTTCATTTTCCTATGATTAAAACTATGGTTAAAGAGGTCAATGCCGCTAGAACAACGAGAACTCTCTCTTCTCTTATTTCTTCTGGAGTTGATATTGTGGCCGCTATTGGTATCACTAGCACTGTTATTCAAAATCATTATTTTAAAAATTTATTAGATGATGCCGCCAAACAAGTGGAAGTAGGAGAGCTCTTATCCTCGTCACTTTCTAATTCAAAAGGGGATCTTTTTCCAATTTTTGTGGCTGAAATGCTTGCTGTAGGTGAAGAGACTGGCAAGATGACCGATATGATGGATAATGTCGCTACTTATTATGAAAATGAAGTAGATCAAAAGACAAAAGATTTATCTACTATTATAGAACCCGTTCTTATGGTCTTTATCGGTATTGCTGTTGGTATCTTTGCTATCGCTATGATGTTGCCAACTTACTCTTTGGTTGATGCGATACAATAAGTTTTGATTCAAAATTTGAATAATATGAAAATTAATAAAGGGTTTTCTTTGATGGAAGTGGTGGTGGTTATAAGTATTTTGGTAGTGGTTTTGTCTATAACTTTTTATTTTTTTCCAAAATTAAATAAAAAAGAAGTTCTTGAAAAAGATGTCTCTTCCGTGGTGGCTCTTATTCGTAATGCCAGAGTTCTTTCTGTCGCTTCAAAAAACACTTCACCTTTTGGAATTCATTTTGAAAATAATAAAGTTGTTTTGTTTGAAGGTAGCGCTTACGTAGCTGGAAATGATAATGAAAAAATCGTTACACTTTCTAAAGATGTTTATATGTCTAACTATTTATTAAATCTTGGTAGTCCAGATGTTGTTTTTTCTAGATTAATTGGTCATACTTCAAATTATGGCACTGTCACTTTTTCTTTAAAAGATGATAGTGCTTCAACTACCATTACTATATTGGGGACTGGAGTGATACAATAATTTATATGGAAAGTTCATTTTATTTTTACCAAAAATATCTCAATAAAAAAAGCTTGCCCTGTGAAGTTCGAGCAAAGCGAGATACAAAATGTGGGTTTAGTTTGGTTGAAATGGTGATAATGATTTCTGTCGCTACTTTTTCTATATTGATTATATGGAAAATTTATACTGCTTTTATCAAAGTTTCTGTATCAAATCCTTCACTTTTTCAGGCCTCTTTTTTGGCCGAAGAAGGTATTGAAGCGGTTAAATTTATGAGAGATGATAGCTGGACTTCCAACATCGCCCCTCTTTCTTCTGGTGCTTCTTATATATTGGCTTTTGATAATGTGGCTTGGGAAGCGACTACCACTTTAACCCTTATAGATAATCAGTTTGATAGACGTGTCGTTTTTGAGGATGTAAATAGAGACGGAGCTGGAGATATAGCAATATCTGGTTCACCTGATTTAAATACCAAGAAAGTTACTATTACAGTGTCGTGGCGGAAAGATACTGGCACTACTACTCGTGAAATAACAACATATGTTAGCAATATTTTTGACAATTAAAAAGCATATAAATAATCGTGGTATCTCTTTGATAGAGACTGTTTTATATATAACATTACTCATATTAATAATGGGGGTGGTTGTTCAGACTCTTGTTTCTATGGGTGGAGTTTATAAAAATATTAAACTGACTCGTGAGCTTGAAAGTTCTGGAGCTATTGCAATGGAGAGTATGCTTAGAGATATTCGCAATGCAAAAAGTGTGGTTGTCGGTAGCAGTGTTTTGGGGACGAGTCCTGGTGTTTTAAAATTGTCCGGTATTGATGAATTCCTTAATGTTTATGATGTTATTTATGACGGAACTTCTGGTAGTATTTTAATTTCTAAAAATAGTGCTACTCCGACAGCTCTTACTTCTTCTGTGGAGGTTAGTAATTTAATTTTTACGTATGTTTCAAATGCTAATTCTGAAGGGGTGCGGATTGAATTAGAAGTTTCTGGCACTATTGGAGCTGTTTCAAAAAGTAAACATTTTTATGGATTTGCTGTGCTTCGTGGGTCATATTAAAAAATAATTTATGTTTTTATTTTTAAATAAACAAATAAAAGAAAAAGGCCAAGTGATGGTCACTATGGTTATATTTTTTATTTCTATTACCACTATTATCATATTAGGATTAACTAATCCGATAATCAGTCATATTTCTATGGCCACGTCTATCGCTGTTTCAAAGGAAAGTTTTTATGCGGCTGAAGCTGGAATTGAAGATGTTGTTTATCGTTTGAAAGCGGGTTTACCAGTAGCCACTTCTCAAATTTTAAATGTTGGAAACCATAGTGTGACCACGACCGTTGTAGATGAGTCTGGAGGTAAAACCATCACTTCTATTGGAGAAGCCAATGATTATTTTAGGAAAATCAAAACTACTGTTATTTTGGGTGAAGGAGTTTCCTTTCATTATGGTCTTCAGGTTGGTACTGGGGGCATAGAGATGTCTAATAATTCTAGGGTTAATGGAAATGTTTATTCAAATAATAAAATTGAAGGTTCAAATGGATCTAGAATAACCGGCTCTGCTTATGTTTCTAATTTTGGTTTTATAGATAATGTAGATATAGGCACTTCTGGAGGAGATGCTTATGCAAATAGAGTTACAAACAGTAATATTACAGGTAATTTATATTGCCAGACTGGTAGTGGTAACAACAAATCGTGTGATACTTCTTTGCCCGATCCTCCTGTTCAAGATTTTCCAGTTTCAGATGAAGATATAGATAATTGGAAGGCGATAGCCGAAGCTGGAGGAGTGATAAACGGCAATGTTTCTTTGAGTAGTTCAAGCTCTTCTCTTGGTCCTGTTAAAATAGTAGGTAATTTAACAATGACTAATAATTACCGACTTACCATAAATGGAACGGTGTGGGTCACTGGGAAAATAGATACCTCTAACGGTTCTCTGATTAAACTTTCTAGTTCTTATGGTAGTGGTAGCGGAATACTTATTTCAGATAATGAGATAAAAGTATCAAATAATTCTGTTTTTCAAGGATCAGGGACGGCTGGTAGTTATGTGATGCTTGTATCAACTTATACTGGTAATGCTATAGAAATTGATAATAATGCTGGGGCAGTCATTTTGAATGCTCAAAAAGGTAAAGTAAAATTTTCAAATAATGCTGGGGCTAAATCAGTATCAGCTAAGAGTGTAGAATTGGATAATGGGGCTACTATTGATTATGATATTGGTTTAGTTAATGTTAATTTCATCAGTGGTCCGGGGGGAGGTTTTGATATTGTTGGTTGGAGGGAAATATAAATAAAAATTACTGAAACATCATTTCTGTGTTAGGTCAAAAGGATAATGCTCTTGAAATGATGTTTCAGTAATTTTTTGCTATAATTTAAATATGAAAAAACGTAACATAGTAGTAGCAAACTGGAAAATGAATCCAGAGACATTGGAGGAAGCTAAAAAAGTCTTTAATGGAGCCAGATTAGCAGCCAAAGGTCTTAAAAATACTGATGTCGTCGTTTGCCCACCTTTTTCCTTTATTTTTCCTCTTTCAAAAGTGATTTATCCTAAAAATATGTTTTTGGGAGCTCAAAATGCTTCCACTGAAATTAAAGGAGCTTTTACGGGTGAAATTAGTGTGGAAATGATAAAAAATTTGAGTGCTAAGTTTGTTATCGTTGGTCATTCAGAAAGAAGAGCGATGGGCGAGAGTAATGAAATAGTAAGAAAAAAGCTTCAAATCACATTTAATACTGGTCTTACGCCAATTTTATGTATAGGAGAAAAAGAAAGAGATAAAGAGGGCACTCATCTTGCTTTTATAAAAAATCAAATAAAAGAATGTTTGGCTGATTTACACAAAAAATATTTAGTCGGCATCATTATTGCTTACGAGCCAATTTGGGCGATCGGTAAATCATACAAAGAAGCAATGAGTCCGACCGATATTCACGTTATTGTTTTATATATAAGGAAAGTATTGGCTGAAATATGTGGAAGAGATATCGCTAATTCTGCTAAAATTCTTTACGGTGGTTCGGTAGAATCTCAAAATGCTTTAGAAATATTAGAAATAGGCAATGTTGAAGGTTTTCTTGTTGGTCATGCCTCTCTCAAACCTGAAGAATTTAAAGAGATTCTACAAACAGCGGATGTGAAAAAATAAAATATGAAATCAATAGAACAGGCAGAAATAATAGAAGGAACGATAGTCTTAATAAGGACAGATTGGAATTTGCCTTTAGATAAAGAAGGGGAGGTTTTGGACACTTCTCGGATTGAAGCTAGTGTTAAGACAATTAATTTTTGTTTAGAGAAAGGAGCTAAGGTAATAATAATGAGCCATTTGGGTGATGGGACTAATTCTCTTGAAAAAGTGTTTAAGCAGGCAGAAAAGTTTTTCCCAAATAGGAGGATGAGGTTTGTTAAAGATCCTTGGAACAAATCGGCGGTGGATGGTAAGACCGCTTTGGAAGATTTGAGAAGTGGTGAAATAGCTGTTTTAGAAAACTTGAGATTTTGGATGGAAAAAGAAAATGACCCGACTTTCGCAAGACAACTTGCAAATTTTGCTGATATTTATGTTAATGAAGCTTTTTCGGCTTCACACCGCAAACACACTTCTATTGTTGGAGTGCCAAAACTAATACCTTCTTTTGCTGGATTTAGATTTTTAGAAGAATATCAAAATTTATCAGAATCTTTTGATCCGGAACATCCATTTTTGGTTATATTAGGTGGAGCCAAATTTGAAACCAAACTTCCTTTGGTAGAAAAGTTTTTGAATATTGCCGACCATATTTTTATTGGTGGGGCTATGGCTCCTTATGCCACATCTTTAGCATCAGAAAATCCTAAAATTATTTTACCGGAAGGGGACATAAATGCGTTAGATGCTAATCCAGAAACTTTAGAAGTTTTGAAAGAAAAAATAGTGGATGCCAGATTTATTTTATGGAATGGACCTTTAGGTAATTATGAAAAAGGTTTTATCGCTGGCACGACTGCTTTGGCTAGGGTATTGTCCGAATCAAAAGCTAAAGTGATAGTTGGCGGGGGAGACACCTTAGCTACTGTCAATAGAGATGTTAAAAATGAAATTATCACACATGGTTTTATTTCTACTGCTGGTGGAGCTATGCTCGATTTTCTAGCTAATGGTACTTTGCCGGGAATTGAAGTGTTAAATTCATAAAAACAAAACTAAAATAGCTTCTTTCGCTTAGCACACAATTTTCTTGTTAGAAAATTGCTCTGCTCGACTCGTCAGCCTGCGCAAGGCACGCTCAAGAACTATTTTAGGTTTGTTTTTATTTTCTCTGTATTTCCTTCAAAATCCTTTTTGCTTGCCCCGCCGAAGCCTTGCGAAGGGGGGTCACCTTTTGTTTTATTGTTGGGGTAAATCCAAATGTGAGCGTGAGGGACATCCTCACCTACTATTTTTGAAAGTATCCAATCTGTATCAAAGGCTTTCATTTGGGCCTTGGCCACTTTTCTAGCAACTTCAAAATAGTCTGAAATATTGGGACCAGTGTTTTGGAGATTGCTTTCAACATTAGGACAATTTCGGAAGCGGGACGGCACATCCCAAACCCATCGGTAGTGTTTTTTGGGAATAATCATACAATGTCCGGGAGAAAGGGGGTTTATATCGAGGAAAGCCATAAAATCATCATCCTCATAAACAATATGAGCCGGTATTTCTTTTTTTACTATTTTACAAAAAATACAGTTATGCATAATCTTATTATAACCGCTAAAAGAAAAAACAAAAACATACTGTTCCTGCGTTAAGTCATAAGGGTAAGGCTCTTGGAACAGTAGTTTTTATTTTTTCTTCCCTCTCCTTAGTAAGGAGAGGGCTACACAAAGTGAGGGGTGAGGTGTGTTATGATGTCTGGTATGTCTACTAAATACAATCTGAAGGGAAAAGTGAGCAAAGAGGCGGAGGAAGAACTTAAAGATTTTAGTCCTCTAATTACTCAACTTTTATATAACAGAGATATTAAAACAAAAAAGGAAGCAGAGAGGTTTTTGAAACCAGATTTTGAAAAACATTTGCACGACCCCTTCCTTTTACCTGATATGAAAAAAGTGGTAGAGAGGATTTTAAAAGCTATTGAAAATGATGAAAAGATAACCATCTGGAGCGACTATGATGCTGACGGTATTCCTGGCGGAGCTCTCCTTCATGATTTCTTTAAACTAATTGGTTTTAACAATTTTGAAAATTATATTCCAAATAGGCGAATAGAAGGATATGGTTTGAATTTGGAAGGTATCAAAGAGATTGCCGACAAAAAAACTAAACTTTTGATTACTATTGATTGTGGTATCAGAGACAATCAGTATGTTGAAGAAGCGAATAAACTTGGAATGGAAGTTGTTATAACCGACCATCATGAACCATCTGATGAGTTACCAAAAGCTTTTGCTATTGTAAATCCAAAAAGAAAAGATAATAAATATCCAGAGCAAATACTTTGCGGTACTGGAGTTGTTTGGAAAATAATTGAAGGTATCCTTCAAACAAAAAGAGATTTATTGAAAGAGGGTCAGGAGAAATGGCTTCTAGATCTTGTGGGATTGGCTACTCTTTCTGATATGGTGCCACTTACTGGAGAAAATAGGGCTTTGGCTCATTTTGGACTTTCTGTTTTACGAAAAGGGAAGCGTCCGGGTTTTTCTAAACTTCTTTCTATTTTGCGAATAAATAAAAATAATCTGACTGAAGATGATGTTACTTTTATGATTACTCCTCGTATCAATGCGGCTAGTCGGATGGGCTTGCCTCTTGATGCTTTTAAACTTTTGACCGCCAATAATGAAGAAGAAGCGGGGATTTATGCTAAACATTTAGACAACATAAATAAAGATAGAAAAGTGGCAGTGACTAACATTGTCAAAGAGGCTAAGAAAAAAGTAAAAGAAAAATTTGAAAACTTGGGGGCAAAATCTGTTATTGTCTTGGGTGATCCAGATTGGCGACCGGCTCTTTTGGGCTTGGTGGCCAATTCAATAGTGAAAGAATATAATTTACCAGTTTTTTTGTGGGGTAGAGAAGGGGAGGGAGTGATAAAAGGTTCTTGCCGTTCGGAAGGGGTGACAGATTTGGTGGCATTGATGGAAAGAGTAGACGGTGCCTTTACTTCATTTGGAGGGCACAAAATGTCTGGTGGTTTTGAAGTTGATTTTGAAAAAATCCACACCCTTGAAGATGCTTTAGTTGAAGCTTGTACTTATGTGATAAAAAAAGAAGAAGAAATAGAAGTTGACGCAGAATTAAATTTAAAAGATATTTCAGAAAAATCTGTGGCAGAGATAAATGGTTTGGCGCCTTTTGGGATAGGTAATGAAAAACCAATTTTTATTTTTAAAGATATCATACCAGAGAAAATAAATAGGTTTGGCAAAGCGAAGGAACACCTCTCTATTAATTTTGTAGATGGCACAAACAAAGTCAGAGGCATTTCTTTTTTTGCTTCACCTGATCAGTTTGGAGATTTTTTGAAAGAAGGTATCAAAACAAACTTGGTAGCCAATATTGAAAAATCTTTCTTCAATGGCTCCTCCGAAATCCGTTTAAGGATTGTGGATTTTTTTTAGAAATAAAAACAAAAAATTACTATTCCTGCGTTAGGCCAGCAAGGATAATGCTCTTGGAATAGTAATTTTTGTTTTTATTTAAGATGAATTATTTATGCTAAAATTATTTTATGAGTTTTGTAGAAATTTATACAGATGGGTCATCAAAAGGAAATCCGGGACAGGGAGGGTGGGGCGCGATTATTTTTGATGAAGAAAAAGTTTTAGAGATTGGAGGTAATGAAGAAAATACTACCAACAATCGGATGGAAATGAGAGCTGCTATTGAAGCTCTAAAAATTTTGCCGGAAGGAGCAGAAGCAAAATTACACACTGATTCAGAATATTTGATGAAGGGTATTACTATTTGGATTTTAGGTTGGCAGAAAAATAATTGGCGCACTAAAGATAAAAAAGAAGTTTTGAATAAAGATTTGTGGCAAGAGCTTTGGCGAGAAACAGAAAAAAGAAAAGTAGAATGGAAAAAAGTCTTGGGACATTCTGGTCATACTTTAAATGAGAGATGTGATGAGATAGCTCAAAGTCTTGCTAACGGAAAGCAGATGAAACTGTTTGAAGGAAATCTGTTAGATTATAAAGCGTTTCACCAAGAATAAAAAAGAAATAATACTGTTTTCTCGTTAGGTCATAAGGGTCAATGCTCTCCAAAACAATATTATTTCTTTTTTATTTATGATATATCCATCAGTCGTTTCATTTGCATTAGGGATCGCCTTTGAAGAAATTTTTGGTTTGGGTTGGAGCGCGGGAGTTTTGGTTTTTGTAGTTTCTTTGGTTTTGTTTGTTTTTTCTTTTCGTTCTCAAGGGCAACCCTTGAGGATTGTTTCGGAAGGGTTGCCCTTAAATATCTCAAGATTATTTTTAATAATCGGTCTGGCTTTTTGTTTGGGAACTTTGAGAATGGCGGTGGTAGATATTTCTCCAGACTCTAATCTGCTCGAGCATGTTGGACAAAAAATTTCTTTTGAAGCTGTCGTATCTGAAGAAGCTGATATTCGAGATGCCTCTACCCGTTACATCGTTTCAGTTAATTTGAATTCGTTGAGTGGAGATTCTCTGGAATGCCTTGCGAGGCTCGACGGAGCGAGCACGAGGAAAAATTCAGCAGAATTTTATCCGTGCATTACAGAGGATCTCCCGAATAAGAATTCAAATTCACTCATTTTGTTGGTCGCGGATCGCTTCCCCGAGCTTGAGTATGGAGATAAGATAAGCGTTTCTGGAAAATTAGAGTTGCCTAAAAATTTTTTAAGTGAGAGTGGAACAGAATTTGATTACATTTCATATTTATCAAAAGACAAAATACATTTTATTATTTATCGGCCAGAATTATACCCCACTTCGTCCAGTTCCACAGAACTTCGCGGGGCAAGAAAAATAGTCGCGACACTCTACTTGCTAAAAAAAATTTTTATAGAAAAAATTAGCGCTGTAGTACCTGAACCAAACTCGTCGCTTTTAGGTGGACTTATTTTTGGAGTGAAGCAATCTTTAGGTGCAGAGCTTTTAGATGATTTTAGAAAAGTGGGGCTCATTCACATTGTTGTTTTGTCTGGATACAATATTACCATCATCGCTATTGGTATTTTTTATCTGACCTCTTTTTTAGGTAAGAGAAATCTTAGTTTTATATTAAGCGCCATTTTTATTATTTTGTTTTCTATTATGGTTGGTTTGGGAGCTACAGTTATAAGAGCAAGTATTATGGCTCTCATTGCTATCCTCGCTAGATTTTTAGGTCGGCCAAGTGATGCTTTACGATTTCTTTTTATTGCTGGGTTTTTGATGTTACTTTGGAATCCTCTTTTACTTTTTTATGATCCGTCTTTTCAGCTTTCTTTTATGGCAACTTTTGGTCTTATTTTATTTTCACCTTTTGTTTTTTCAAAATTAAATTTTGTTCCCGAAAAATTTGGTTTGCGAGAGATAGTCTCTGCTACTATTGCTGTCCAGTTTTTTGTATTACCACTACTTATTAGGATGTCTGGCTTTGTTTCTATAGTTTCTTTTATAGCCAATCCGTTGGTCTTACCTTTAGTTCCTTGGGCGATGGCATTTGGTGCTCTCACTGGTGCTTTGGGCATCTTGCCTTTCGTTGGACAAATTGTTTCTTGGCCGGTTGGAGTGCTTTCTTATTTTATTTCTCAAATAATAATCGGTGTCACCGAGTTTGGAGCAAATCTTCCTTTTGCTATTTTACAAACTGGTTCTATTTCATTTTGGTTTATTCTTGTTTGGTATTTGGGTTATGGAGTTTTGTATAGAAAATTAAAAGAGAGGAAATTTTCATAATAATTTTATATTTGTAGCGATGCATCGCTACATTTTGATTTGATATTTTTAATTTTTCCTAGATGCTGGCTACTGACTACTAGCTACCAAAAAATTGTTCTCAATTTTTTTCCAATTTAGATTTTCAAAAAAGTCTTCAATGTATTGTTTTTTACCGGAGGGTTCATAGTCTGCGACGAAAGCATGTTCCCACATATCTAAGGATAAAATAGTTTGGCAACCATTGAGTTGTCCCAAATGTTGTTCGTCTACCCATTGAGTTAGCAAAGTTTTTGTTATTGGATCCCAATAAAGCATTGCCCAGCCAATACCGCGAGTCAGAGCGATAGCTTTAAATCTTTGAAGCCATTTATCAAAATCACCAAACTCTTCTGTAATAGCTTTTTTGAATTTACTTCCTTCCTCTAAATTTTTTGGGCCATCTTCAAAACTTGCAAAATAATACTCATGATTTCTCATACCATTAAACTCAAAAGAAAATCTTCTCTGGATTTCGCCGAGCTCATAGGCATATTTTTCTGTATCTTTAGCAAATTCTTCTATGTGTTCTAAGATTAAATTTGCGTTTTTTGCGTAACCTTGATAAAGCTTCAAATGCTCTTCAATGTTTTTATCGGAGATACCCTTTAATTTTGGAATATTAAACTCTTTTATTTCAAATTTTTGCATATTGACTTTATTAGATAATAAAGATAATTTTAGCATAGAAGGAGATCTTTATGTGTGTATCGCCTTACAGATTGACGGAAGAGGCTTTTAGCGAAGAAAACAAGAAGGCAGAAGAAGCCAGAAAAATAGTGTTGAAGCTTTTTACTGGAGAACACAACACAACCAGACTGAGGATTGCGGCCCTACTGGAAGATGTCGCTCATATTCTTAGGCGGGATGTTGAAATTGAAAAGACTCTGTCTTCCTAAAGTAAAAACCCGATTCACTCCCCGCCCGGTTAAGCCGAGGCGGGGCTTCTCTTTTTTAAAAATGTTAGCATTAAAGGATGGAAAGAAAATCAATTTTTAAACTTATTATTTTTCTGACTTTATTTTTTATAACCATTTTCTCTATTTATGTTGCTTTTAAAGAAGAAAGGAGAGGTATTTTGACTGTCGCTTTTTTAAATATCGGTCAAGGCGACGCTATTTTTATTGAAGCCCCCTCTGGTAGCCAAATACTTATAGATGGTGGCCCAAACAAATCAGTTCTTAGAGAACTTAGTAAAGTAATGCCTTTTTATGACCGTTCTATTGATGTGGTTTTAGCAACTCACGCTGACCAAGATCATATCGGCGGAATACCTGATGTTTTGCAAAAATATAAAGTAGATATTTTTATGGAGACAGGAGTTTCTGGTGAGTCATCTTCTTATAAGGAACTTGAAAAAATTGTTGAAGAAAAATCCCAAGGGGTCCCCTTAGGAAATTTTAAAGGGGAACCCTTGAAAAAAATATTGGTTAGGAGAGGAATGGTAGTTGATTTAGGCGATGGGGTTGTTTTGCAAATTCTTTTTCCAGACCGAGATCCAGCAGGAATGGAAACTAATACCTCTTCTATTATAGCGAGGTTAGTTTATGGGGAAAATGAATTTTTATTTACTGGTGATTCACCAAAATCAATCGAAAATTATCTTATTTCTTTGGGTGGATTAGAAAGTGATGTCTTAAAAGCTGGGCACCATGGTTCCAAAACTTCCACCAGTCCGGATTTTGTCACGGCAGTTTCTCCTGAATATGTAGTTATTTCAGCGGGTAAAGATAATCGCTATGGCCATCCAAGCCAAGAAGTTTTGGATATTTTAAACAATTTTGGAGCTGAAATATTGAGGACTGATAAAGATGGAAGAATTGTGTTTGAGAGTGATGGGGAAAGTTTGAAAATTAAATAATAAAAAACCTAAAATAGATTGTTTCGGAATCTCACTCAAGAACTATTTTAGGTTTTTTAAATCAAACCGGCTTTTTTTAAAGTGGCGTAGGCGCCGTTTTTTTGGATGGTTTTGATAGCTTTAGTGGAAAGAGTAAGGGTGAAAGTTTTGTCTAATTCTGGCACAAAAATCTTCTTTTTCTGTAAATTGGCAAATTTCCTTGTATTGCCACAAGGGTTGAATTGAGTAGCACGAGTCCTGTTTGAATAGGAACCGCCCATTTGTGATGATTTTCCTGTTATTGCGCATTCTTTTGCCATAGGTTTTAAATGTTATCATATTAAAATTATTAAGCAAATAGTCTTATGTATCCATCATAAATATGTTAAAATAGTGAAATGGATTTTATATTTATAATTATCATTTTAATAATGTCGGTCGTGATACACGAGGTTTCTCACGGGTATGCTGCTTTGGCTCTAGGAGACCCTACTGCTAAATATCAAGGAAGGTTGACTCTAAATCCGATATCTCACCTTGATCCGATTGGTTCTTTTTTTGTGCCTTTGATTGGTTATTTTGCAGGAGGTTTTATTGTTGGTTGGGCTAAACCGGTTCCTTTTAATCCTTACAATCTGCGTAATCAAAGATGGGGAGAAGCTTTGGTTGCGGTAGCTGGACCCATTTCAAATATTGCTTTAGCTATTTTATTTGGTTTGACTATAAGATTTTTGCCTGAATATATAAATATCAGTCAATCTTTTTTGAATCTTGCTAGTTCTGTAGTGCTTATTAATATTATTTTAGCTATATTTAATCTTATCCCTATACCACCTCTTGATGGCTCTAAAATACTTTTTGCCTTTTTACCTTATAAATGGCAAACTCTGCGTCAGTCTTTTGAGAGATTCGGACTTATTTTAGTTTTTATCTTTATCTTATTTATTTGGCAGATTATGAGTCATATTATCGGCTTCATATTTACTCTTCTTACAGGCATTGCTTTTTAATCTGTTTTATATTAGATTAGTATACGTCCGCTTTAGCGGTTTTTAATTACGAAAATGTCCACTATCAATCAGTTAATAAAGAAAAAAAGGAAAGTGGTTCACCGAAAATCCAAGACGGTGGCTTTGGCACGTGGTTTTAATACTATTAAAAACAAGCCAGTTTATTACCCATCTCCTTTTAAGCGAGGTGTTTGTGTCAAAGTGACAACTAAAACCCCAAGAAAACCAAACTCTGCTATTAGAAAGATTGCTAGAGTTCGTCTAACCAACGGTAAAGAAGAGACAGCTTATATCCCAGGTATGGGACACAATTTGCAAGAGCACTCTGTAGTTATGATTCGTGGTGGTAGAGTAAAAGATATTGGGGTACGTTATACCATAGTCAGAGGAAGACTTGATGCTAGCGGAGTAGAAAAAAGAATGTCTTCTAGATCAAGTTATGGTGTTAAAAAACCTAAAAATAATAAATAAAATATATTATGAGAGGCAGTGTTAAAAATAGAAATATACCTAAACCAGACATAATCTTTAATTCTCAAAAAGTAGAGAAGTTTATTAATTATGTGATGAATGAAGGCAAAAAAAATACGGCTAGAAAAATAGTTTATACTGCTTTTGATTTGATAAAAGAAAAAGCCAAAGTAGAGAGTCCAATGGAAATATTTGATACAGCTCTTAAAAACACCGGCCCAACTATGGAGGTTCGTTCTCGTAGAGTTGGTGGTGCCAACTATCAGGTGCCAGTAGAAGTTAGGCCAGATAGAAGGATTTATCTTTCTATGAAGTGGATTATTGGTTCAGCTAAAGCTAAAAAAGGTAAACCAATGGCTGAAAAACTTTCAGAGGAAATTATTCTCGCTTCCAAAAATGAAGGTGATGCTGTCAAAAAACGTGAAAACGTCCACAAGATGGCCGAAGCCAACAAAGCCTTTGCTCACTTTGCTTGGTAGTTTTACATAAGATACCAAAATTTAAATAAAAACCTACTTTAAAAGTAGTTTTTTATTTCTGAGTAATACACAGATTATATACGACCGTGAGTAATGTGTGTATTATAATATAGACAATGAGTCTGGAGAGAAAAGTTAAAAAAGCAAATATTCAGAAAATTATTTTGGAATCTGTCAAATTAGCAGGCCTTATTGGAGTTGCTACCTTTGCTCCAAACGTTTTACAAACGATGAAGAGAATGGGTTTTATTACACATCCTAGACAAATCGAGTCAATCAAAAGGTCTAGAGACAATTTAATTAAGAAAGGATTACTTGAGAATAAAAATGATCAATTAAAAATAACACAAGAAGGAAAAAGATATTTGTTTAAGTGCTTATCTTTGGGGGACAATAAAGAATTAAACAAAAATAAAAAATGGGATGGTAAATGGCGGGCTTTGATATTTGATATACCAGAGAATAGAAGATTTGATAGGGATAATATCCGACGAGCCCTTATTTCGATTGGATTTATGAGATTACAAGATAGTGTCTGGGTTTATCCCTATGATTGTGAAAAAATAATAGCTCTTTTAAAAGCTGAAACTGAAGTAGAGGGAAACCTTTTATATATGATTGTAGAGGCACTCGAAAATGATGAAGAAGTTAAAAAATATTTTGGGCTTAATAAAAAATAATATTAGATACACAATATATTCATGATCGTATATATTTTGTGTATTTGAGAGATCGAAAAAAAATAAACCGCCGTAGCCCCTCGTTTGGAGTAGACTACGGCGGGTGTTCCTATCGACGAGGTCTCGGTCTTGTCATGAGATGAGTCAGGATTTTCTTCTCCCTTATAGGGGAAACTCTTAGCTCATGATTTTGCGTGTCGTTATCCCGGAAGACACATCCTACCAATTTCCCTCAAGGAACATTTTTATACTACTTATTCCTCATTTTTTGTCAAGCTTTATTTAGTTTTGCAATTTTATAGCTTCTAGTGTATATTTTTACTGTTCCTGACGGAATTTTTATTTGATTAATTTTTTTTATGCAAAGAGACTATCCATTAGATAAAGTAAGAAACTTTGGAATCATAGCCCACATTGATGCCGGCAAGACTACTGTCTCCGAGCGTATTTTGTTTTACACTGGTAGTCAGCACAAAATAGGTGAAGTGCACGAGGGAGAGACCACTACTGACTGGATGGAACAAGAAAGAGAGAGAGGTATTACCATCACCGCGGCTGCGGTTACTTGTTTTTGGGCTCCAACATATTTTTCAAATGAAGATAAGAAAAATAAAGATAAAAAATATCGTTTCAATATTATAGATACTCCGGGGCACATTGATTTTACAGTGGAAGTAAAAAGGTCTATGCGCGTTCTTGATGGGGCTGTCTGTGTATTTGATGGGGTGGCTGGAGTAGAACCTCAATCAGAGACTAATTGGCGATATGCCGAAGAAGCTCTTGTGCCTCGTCTTTGTTTTATAAATAAATTAGACAGAACCGGAGCCAATTTTGAAAAATCATTTAAATCAATTTTAGATAGACTTTCTAAAAAAGCTGTTAGGATGCAAATTCCAATAGGGGAAGAAGATAAACACGAAGGACAAATTGATTTGCTTAAAATGAAAGCATATAAATATGAAGGCCAACTCGGTAGTGATGTTATTGAAATAGACATTCCAGAGCATTTAAAGGCAGAGGCGGAAAAATATAGAGGTGAACTGATAGAAAAAATTGTAGAAAATGATGAGGAAATGATGAATAAATATCTTGCTGGAGAAGAAATTGCTCCAGAAGATTTAATCAAAATCCTTCGTGAGGCGGTCATAGCTAACAAAATTTTCCCGGTTTTCTGCGGTTCTGCTTTGAAAAACAAAGGAGTGCAGTTAATTTTAGATGCGGTAGTTGATTTTTTGCCCTCTCCTTTGGATATGCCAGCCATCAAGGGGATTGACCCAAAAACTGAAGAAGAAATAGAGCGCCATCCTAGTGACGATGAACCTTTTGCGGCTCTTGCTTTTAAACTTCAAGTAGATCCATTTGTGGGACAACTTACATTTTTTAGAGTTTATTCTGGGACTATTGAATCTGGCTCTTACATTTATAATGCTACTACTGGAGAAAAAGAAAGACTTGGACGTATCGTCCGTTTGCAAGCCGACCAAAGAGAAGAAGTCAAAAAAGTCTTTACAGGAGAAATTGCTGCAGCGGTGGGACTTAAAAATGCAAAAACTTCCCATACTTTTTGTGATGAAAACAATCCTATAATCTTAGAAGAAATTGTTTTTCCTGAACCAGTTATTTCTCTTCGTATAGAACCAAAAACAAAAGCTGACCAAGAAAAAATGGGTATGGCTTTGAAAAGACTTTCAGATGAAGACCCGACTTTTAGAATCAAATCTGATATTGATACTGGAGAAACCGTGATTTCTGGTATGGGTGAATTGCATCTAGATATTATTGTTGACCGAATGAAAAGAGAGTTTAATGTTGAGGCCAATGTAGGAGCTCCGCAAGTTTCTTATAAAGAGACTATTACCGGCACAGCTGAAGCTGAAACAAAATATATAAAACAAACTGGAGGTAAGGGTCAATATGGTCATGTCAAACTAAATATCAAACCATTAGAGCCAGAAGATGAAAGTAAAAAGAAACAAAAAAATGTTCATCGTAGTGAAGGGTTTGAATTTATTGATTCTATCAAAGGTGGTGTTATTCCTTCTGAATTTATCCCTGCAGTTGAAAAAGGAGTGAAAGAGGCGATGGAGAGAGGTATTGTGGCTGGTTATAGATTGACCGATATTTCTTGTGAACTTACTTTTGGCTCTTATCATGATGTTGATTCATCTGAAATCGCTTATAAAATAGCCGCTTCTCAAGCTTTTCAAGAAGCCGCTAAAAAAGCTAGACCCGTTATCCTTGAGCCAATTATGAAATTGGAAGTGGTGGTGCCGGAGCAGTTTATGGGTGATATCACTGGCAATCTTTCTTCTAAACGCGGTCTGATTGAAGGTATGGACGATAGGGCAGGATTAAAAGTGGTGCGAGCCAAAGTGCCTCTATCAGAACTTTTTGGTTATGTTACTACCCTCCGTTCAATGACCGAAGGCCGTGGTTCTGCCAACATAGAATTTGATCATTATGCTATTGTGCCTGCCAATGTTGCTTTGGCTATTGTTGAAGCACGAAAATAATTTTTCTAATCTTCTAACCCTTTTTACCTTAAAAAGGAAATTAAGTAATTCATTATTGAATCACTTATGTTACAATTTTTTATAACTTGGAAAGTAAAAGCTATAAAACTTTTGGAGTGGTGGTGACAGGTATTTTGGTGCTATGGTGCGCTCTGCTTTTGGTGCAGAAGGTGAATTTGTCTAGAGCTGACATTGGTCGGCATATAAAAAATGGAGAAATAATGGTTGATACTTCTTGGTCTGAAAAAATGGAGGTTTTGAACACCAATTTTTATTCTTTTACAGAAAATAATTTTCCGTTTGTAAATCATCACTGGCTTTCGGGGGTAGTATTTTATTTCATCTTTATTTTAGGCGGTTTTAAAGGTCTCTCTTTTTTTTATATTTTTTTGAGCTGTCTCTCTTTCTATATTTTGTTTAGGATTGCAAAAAATGAAGCTGGGCTTGAGGTTGCTTCTATTTTGTCCATACTTGTTTTGCCCATTATTACCCAAAGAGCGGAAATAAGACCGGAAGTATTTACATATCTTTTTTTGGCAAGCTTCTTTTATATTCTTTGGAAATGGACAAAAGAAGAAATTACAGAAGAAAGTAAATTGAGAGATAAAAAATATCTTTTCCTTTTACCGATTTTAATGCTCCTTTGGATAAACTTGCATGTCGGATTCATATTCGGTTTTCTTTTGCTTGGTTCTTTTTGGATATCGGAGTTTGTAAATTTTTGCAAGACTAAAAAGATAAAAAGAATCAAATGGCTCACTCTCATTTCTTTGTTCTCGGCCATACTATCTCTCATAAACCCGTTTTTTATAAAGGGACTTTTCTATCCTTTTAGGATATTTGAAAATTATGGCTATTTAGTATTGGAAAATCAGTCAATCAGTTTTTTGGAAAATTTAAACATCACTAACGGTTTGCATTTTGGGCTTATAAAATTTTTATACACGCTTGCTCTTTTAAGCTTTGCCCTGCCTTTGTTTGTCAAAAAAGATTTAAGAAAATTTCCCATCCAAAATCTTATCATTTTTGTGGCCACTTCCGTTTGGTCGTATTTTGCTGTGCGCGATTTCCCGATTTTCTCTTTGCTTTTTTTGCCCATTGTCGCATACAACATCGGCTTCTTTTTTTCTAAAAATGAAAACAATATCGGCAAAAATCTATCCATTACTTTTTTAGTTATCACTCTGGTTTGGTTTTCTCTCACTTCTTTTTCCCGAATAAAAGAAAAAGAAAGCTCCTTTGGCATCGGTCTAATGCCTAAAGTAAATGCGGCAGTGGAATTTTATAAATATCAAAACATAAAAGGGCCGATATTTAATAATTATGACATTGGTGGTTATCTTATCTTTCACCTGTTTCCCGAAGAAAAAGTTTTTGTAGATAATAGGCCGGAGGCATATAGTGTTGATTTTTTCCAAAAAATTTATGTGCCGGCTCAAGAAAAAAGAGAAGAATGGCTAAAGCTTGACCAAAAATACAATTTTAACAGCATATTTTTCTCTCATCTGGACCTTACTCCTTGGGGTCAGAATTTCCTTATCCAAGAAGTGTCTGACTTTGCTTGGGCACCAGTCTTTGCCGATGAGTATAATATAATTTTTTTGAAACGTAACACTCAAAACGCTGAAATAATCAAAAAATACGAGATTCCTAAAAGTAATTTTGGTGTGACCCGTCAATAAATTATAAAAAAATAAAAAATTTAGCTGAAAACCGTTGTGTTTGACGTAACAACTTTTATTTTGAGGGAGTTTTATTTAATGTAATACTTGTGATATATTGAAAATATTAAAAATAATGCGGGACTTTTATTTTTGAATATTTTTGGGCCCAAAATTTGGGAGTAAAAACATTCAAGAATGATCTCGCTATAAATAGATGAAATCAAAAAAATACGAGATGGAAATTGGGGGGGAGAAATTGACTGCTGAATTTACTGATTTAGCAGAAAATGCTCATGGTTCGGTCCTTTTGAGTTTGGGAGAGACAACAGTTTTGGCCACAGCTGTTATATCTAAAGGAGAAAAAGATATAGAGTATTTTCCTCTTTCTGTTGAATACGAAGAAAGATTTTATGCTTCGGGACAGATTTTGGGCTCAAGGTTTGTGAGAAGAGAGGGTAGACCAAGTGATGAGGCGATACTTTCTGGAAGAATCATAGACCGGACTATTAGGCCACTTTTTGATAATGATTTAAGAAACGAAATCCAAGTGATAGTGACTGTCCTCTCATTGGGCAACTATGACCCTGATGTTTTGGGAGTGATAGCTACTTCTCTTGCTTTGGCTACTTCCTCTATTCCTTGGGATGGGCCGGTTGGAGCGGTAAGAGTCGGTAAATTAAAAAATAAAGAAGAATTTTTGGTTAATCCTTCTTATGAAATAAGAGATAACGCAGATTATGAACTTGATTTGATAGCTTGTGGTCGGGACGAAGAAATAAATATGATAGAGGTTGGGTCAAACGAGACTTCTGAAGAAGTGTTGATACAAGCATTAGAAAAAGCTAAAGAAGAGCTTAATAAAATCCAAAAATTTCAAGAAAAAATAATTGAAGAAATTGGTCATCAGAAAATAGAAATCAAAAAAACAGCAATACCGGCAGATTTGCAGAAAGCTTTTGAGATAGAAGTTCTCACTAAAATAAAAGATTTGATAGGAGAGCCGGGTAAAGAAAAAATATATTTCTTAGAAGATGAATGGTTTGCATATTTAAAAGAAAATATGCCAGAAGCTGACCAGCGGATTGCTAAAAAACTTTTCCACCAAGCTATTGATGATTTTATTCACAAACTTGCCATTGAAGATGGTAAACGTATAGACAATAGGGACTTTGATGAGTTGAGAAATTTATATGCTAAAGCTGGAGGCATCTCTCCGGTGCTTCATGGAACTGGCATTTTCTATCGCGGAGGGACTCATATCTTTTCAGCTATAACCTTGGGTTCTCCTAGTGATTCGCAAATAATGGGTGGTATGGAAACTCAAGCTGATAAAAGGTTTATGCACCATTACAATTTTCCTCCTTTTTCTGTTGGAGAAATTGGTCGAGTGGGTGGCACCAATAGAAGGATGATAGGTCACGGAGCTTTAGCTGAAAAAGCTTTGATGCCGATTTTGCCTTCTAAAGAAGAATTTCCTTACACTATTCGGATTGTTTCTGAAGTCTTGGCTTCCAACGGCTCAAGTTCAATGGGTTCGGTTTGCGGTTCTACTTTGGCTCTGATGGACGCAGGTGTGCCAATCAAAAAACCGGTAGCGGGTATTGCTTCGGGACTTATGATGATTGGTGACAAATATAAATTGCTTACGGATATCCAAGGCCCGGAAGATGAACACGGAGATATGGATTTTAAAGTGGCTGGCACAAGAGATGGGGTAACGGCAGTGCAAATGGATGTCAAGGTTTCTGGTATCTCTCTTCCTATTTTGAAAGAAGCTTTTGAAAAAGCCAAAATGGCGAGACTCCAAATTTTGGATGTGATAGAGGCGGAAATAAAAACCCCTAGAAAAGAGTTGTCCGTCAGAGTTCCTAGGATTATTTCTATCAAGATTCGTCCAGATCAGATTGGTATGGTTATTGGTGGAGGCGGTAAAGTTATAAATGAAATCAAAGATAAGACTGGGGTAGAGATTGATATAGAAGAAGATGGTATAATTTATATAACAGGAGAAATGGCTGGAGTTGAAAAAGCCAAGATTCTAATCGAAGAAATTGTCAAAGAATACAAAACAGGAGATAAGCTTATGGGAGAAGTAGTTAGGGTGGCTGATTTTGGAGTAATAGTAAAACTTGATTCTAGAAATGATGGATTAGTTCATGTATCTGAAATTGCTTCTTTCCGAATTGAAAGAGTAGAAGATTATATGAAAGTTGGTATGAAAGTGCCGGTTATCGTTAAAGGGATAGATGATAAAGGAAGGATGAAACTTTCTATCAAAGATGTAGATCCAAATTTCATTCAAAAGAAATAAAAAACTTTTTATGATAATATATTCTTATTATGGATTGGACCAAAATATACAAAAAATATAAAGGACTTTGGGTAGCGTTGGCAGATGACGAGACTACTGTGCTTGGGTTTGGTAAAACTTTAAAAGAGGCTATTTCTGTTGCTAAAAAGAAAAACAATAACAATCCTATTGTTATGCGAGTGCCTGAAAATATAACCACATATGTTGGTTCTCTATGAAATTCAAATATAAACAATATGGATCAATATTAAGACCTGTTATAGAGATAATACTTAAAAATCAAGGTAAATCGGTTCGTTATGAAGTTCTTGTAGATTCTGGAGCCGATCTCTGTATTTTTGATGAAGAAATTGGAAGTTATCTTGGAATTGATGTAAGAAAGGGAAAACCCAGAGAGGTTTTTGGAGTTGGCGGTAAGTGTTCAGTTTTTTATATACATCCAATAATTATAGAAGTGGGAGGCTGGCCTTTTGAAATAAACGCTGGTTTTATGCCAAGCGTGGCTGGAAAAGCAATGCCCTATGGTTTGGTTGGTCAGAAAGGTTTTTTTGAGAATTTTATAGTCAAATTTGATTTATTAAAAGAAGAAATTGAAATAAAAAATAGAGAGAAGCACTAGGGCTAAAATTTGGGGAATTTAAAAATCCTATTTTATTTGTGCTAATATTATAATTATGGATCCTGAAAAAAAGGAAGAAGTTAATAAGTTTGGTAAAGTGATTGATCTTTTGCACAATAAAACCAAACTACCCTCATTGCGCACCTATCAAGGAGATATGGCTGAATTTATAAAAAATAAAGACGAATCAATCGTCTCTATTGTGGTGAAAGAAAAAGAAAAAGAAGAAAGAGAGAAAGAAAAAAGACAAACAGAACAGATAAAAGAAAAAAAAGAAGTAGAAAATCCAGTAATGTTTCCAAAGTCAAAAGAAAAATCAAAATATAGTGGTCTTCAAATAAATTTTACAATAATAATCTTGAGTTTGTTTTTAATTATTAGTGCAGGCACTGTTATTTTTTATATCATCAAGACATTAAAAATATCACCAGTAGTTGAAGTGACACTTGAGCAAGATATCCTTCCTTACAATAATCTGGTTACTCTCGCCAATGTTACCAAAACAAATTTTGGGTCTGAACTTTCGGGATTACATTTGGAAAATGGAGTTAGTGCTTTTCAAATATCAGGGACTGATGGAGAACTGTTTAAAAAGCCAGAGGACTTGTTTGATTTTTTGGGAGTTTCTTTGCCGTCTATTTTAGAGAGAACTCTTAAAGATGAATATCTAGTTGGCGCTATTTCTCAAAACGAAAAAACTTTCCCCTTTATTATATTGACGGTGAACGATTTTGGAAGAGCTTTTTCGGGTATGCTTGAATGGGAAAATAATATGATAGAAGATTTGGCTTTTTTGAATCCAAAAACGCAAAGTGTTGATTCTCCAATAGATTTAAAACAGACGGCTAGCACCACAGAAACTACGATACCTTTAAAGCCAGAAATTTTTGCTTGGAAAGATATTATTATTAAAAACAAGGACACTAGAGGATTGATTAATTCTAAAAATCAAGCCAAGATGGCTTACACTTTTCTTGATAAAAATACTATTTTGATTACTGGAGATTTGACAGCTATAGGAGAAGTATCCTCTGTTTACGCTTCTCGTTCAATTGTTAGATAAATAATTTGTGATATAATATGCATTATGAGAAATGATATAGACATAGAATATTTTAAGACCAAATTAGAAGAAGAACTCATCTTAGTTGAGAATGAGTTGAATTCTATTGGACGAAAAAATCCATCTAACAAAAAAGATTGGGAAGCTGAACCCTCTGATATGAATGTTGATAGCGCCGACTCAAATGAAGTGGCTGACAATATTGAAGAATTTGAAAGTAATACTGCGGTCTTAAAAGAACTAGAAATCAGATACAATGATGTCAAAGATGCTTTAACTAAGATTGAAAAAAATGAATATGGTATGTGTGAAGTCTCGGGCGAAGAAATAGAAGAAGAGCGTCTTATCGCTAACCCCGCTGCTCGCACTTGCAAAGCTCATATGGAGAGTTGATTGAAAGATTGAAAATTATGTCTTACGCCAAAGTTCACAGCGCTCAAGCATCACTTTTAAAACCTTATATTGTTGACGTAGAAGCAGATCTCTCTCGCGGTCTGAATTCTTTTTCTATTGTTGGCTTATGAGACAAGGCGGTAGATGAAGCCAAAGATAGGATTAGTGCAGCCGTTAAAAACTCCGGTTTTGAATCTCCAAAATCAAAAAATCACAAAGTGGTGATCTCCCTTGCTCCTGCCGAGGTTAAAAAGGAGGGCTCTGGTCTGGATGTGGCTATTGCTCTTTCATATCTATTAGCCAGTGGTGATATTATTTTTGATTCTAAAGACAAGATTTTTTTGGGAGAACTTTCACTTGATGGTAGATTGCGGAGAGTCAAGGGAGCTTTGGCTTTTGCTCGTAAAGCTAAAGAAAAGGGCTTCAGGGAAATATATTTGCCAATTGAAAATGCTCCAGAAGCCGTTTTGGTAGAGGGTATTGCTGTTTTCGGGGCAGAAACTTTACAGGAAATAATAAATCATATTGCTCACGATACTGATATAAATCAAAAAATAAAACAAGAAAAGAAAAGAGAGATTAAAAATTTGAGAAATATTTCGCTTGATTTGGCAGATATTAAAGGTCAAGAATCAGCTAAACGAGCTTTGGAAATAGCAGCTGCTGGTGGACACAATATCGCTCTTTATGGACCACCGGGGACAGGTAAAACAATGTTGGCCAAAGCTCTTTCTGGTATTTTGCCTCCGCTTTCATTTGATGAAATTTTAGAAGTGACAGAGATTCATTCTATGTCTGGATTTTTAAATGACATATTGGTTTTTGAGAGACCTTTTCGTTCTCCGCATCACACTGCTTCTCATGTAGCTATCATCGGAGGGGGGAGCAATATAAAGCCGGGCGAAGTTACTTTAGCTCACAAAGGAGTGCTCTTTCTAATAGTCGGCTTGGAAAGAGGGGTATATGCTGTTTAGCGGTACGAACAAATTGATGGTCGGTTTGTAAAAGCAATAAAAAAAAGAGGCAGTATATGGCCTGTATAGGAAGGCCTCCGCTTCTTCGCGAAAAAGTGTTCAGAAAATTTGTTATTATAAAAGTACAATATGTCATATGCTAAAGTTCACAGTGCTCAAGCTTCACTTCTCAAACCATATATTGTTGATGTGGAGGCTGATCTTTCCAGAGGATTGAATTCTTTCTCAATAGTTGGACTAGGTGATAAGGCCGTTGAAGAAGCTAAAGATAGAATAAGCGCTGCTGTTAAGAATTCTGGTTTTGAATCCCCAAAGTCAAAAAATCATAAAGTTGTTATATCTTTAGCACCAGCTGAAGTCAGAAAAGAAGGATCTGGTTTAGACGTTGCTATTGCTTTGTCATATTTGTTAGCAAGCGGAGATATTCTGTTTGATTCTAAAGACAAAATTTTTCTTGGAGAGCTCTCACTTGACGGAGGTTTGCGATCCGTAAAAGGAGCTTTAGCATTTGCTCGTAAGGCAAAAGAAAAAGGTTTCAGAGAAATATATCTACCAGTGGAAAACGCTCCAGAAGCAGCTCTTGTTGACGGCATTGCTGTTTTTGGAGCAGAAACTTTGGTGGAAATTATAAATCATGTTGCCCATGATACTGATATAAACCAAAAGCTAAAACAAGAAAAGAAAAAAGAGATAAAAAATTTGCATAACATTTCTCTTGATCTTGCCGATATTAAAGGTCAAGAATCAGCTAAACGGGCTTTGGAGATAGCCGCGGCTGGCGGACACAACATCGCTCTTTATGGACCTCCTGGAACAGGAAAAACTATGCTCGCCAAAGCTCTGCCTGGTATTCTACCACCACTTTCATTTGAAGAAGCTTTAGAGGTGACAGAAATACATTCTATGACTGGCGCCTTGAATGATAGTTTAGTAGCAGAGAGACCTTTTAGATCTCCTCACCACACAGCCTCTTATGTTGCTTTGATTGGTGGTGGTACTAATCCGAGGCCGGGGGAAGTCACTTTAGCCCACAAGGGAATATTATTTGTTGACGAATTTCCAGAATTTGAAAATAAAGCAATCGAAGCTTTGAGAGAGCCGTTAGAAGAAAGGGTTGTTTCGGTTTCAAGAGCCAAAGGCACCGTAAAGTTTCCTGCGCACTTCATACTCGTAGCCGCTATGAATCCTTGTCCGTGTGGAAATTTTGGAATAAAAGGTAAACCGTGTACTTGCGCACCGCTTCAAATTGAAAGATACAAGAGAAAAATATCTGGACCCATAATAGATCGTATAGATATATGGACAGAAGTTTCAAAGGTAGATCATGAAAAATTAACAGAGAAAGCCGAAAAGAGTGAGAGTATCCCAGCAAGGGAAAGAATAATGAAGGCGAGAGATATTCAAGAAAAAAGATTCAAAAATGCTGGTAGAAAAATATCTACTAACTCTGAAATGAATGCTAGAGATATTACTCTCATTTTAAAAATATCAGACGAAGTAAAAGAGATTTTAAACAGATCGGCAAAAACTTTAGATCTTTCTGCTAGGAGTTATCACAAAATCATTAAGTTGGCTCGTACCATTGCGGATCTAGAATCTTCCATTGAGATTTCTTCTTCCCATATTTTAGAAGCTATTTCTTACAGACCAAAACAACAATATTAAGTTTTGGGATGGCAGAAAACTCCCCGCCAGGCGATGGCTTACGCCACCCACCACCCGTTTCCGGATGGGACCAACCACGGTGCTCCTGAACGAGGAGTTCTCTGCCGTGGTTGGGTTTGCGCCATGCTTGCTAATTTGGCTTGGCAAGTTTAGGCTTATTCAATTATCTATAAATAATACCGCTTAAATCCGCATCAGTCCATATTTGTCTTATTGTCCAATTTGCGACACAATATAGTTATAATCAATTTTATGGAGGGCATTAAATTAGACGGCAAAATACCTGAAAACGAAACTGCGGAAATGCCGGAGCAGATATATAAAGCTCTGAAACCAGAAAGAGAAAAACAAATTCTTGCGGAGTTTACTCCTGAACAGCAGGAAGAAATAAAACAAAAACAACAGACCCTCTCTTCTCTTGCGTATTTCATAGGCAAAGATTTTCGTATTCCAATTGAGCTTAATGAATCTGGTGGCGGTTGGTATTGGGATTTTAAAAATAACATAATACGAATTGATCCTAAAGATCTTTTGGAAAAACCGATGGATTATTTAAGATTTGTCATTTCTCATGAAGGCGGCCACAGAAGAATCAGCCGGACTGATTTTATTCCTTTGGAAGAATGGAAGCAACCGGGGTTTTCTTTCATGATGAATTCTATAGAAGACCCAAGAGACAATAACTTTGTGGCTGAAAGTTATCCTAAATTTGGAGAACAAATGGGTTTGGCCTATGAACAAGATTTGGATTTTGAAGCCAAGGCCAAAGAAAAAGCCGAGCAAAAACTTGGATATAAGCCCCGCTTTATGCAGGCCGGATTTGAATATATTAAACAATGGTTTAGAGAAACTAAAGAGCAAGATTTTGAATTGTCTCCAGATTTGCCGGAGGAAGTTAAAACTGCAGTTGAAGCGACTCTGTTATCGGCCCAAGATTCCTGGCTCAGATATCCTTCTAGACAAGAGGCTGACAAAAGCGAAGGGTTGATCAGAAAATATGCCGAGCTTTCGTATCAAATAAATCGAGATCAAATATGGCCAGAGTTTAAAAAATTGGTTGAAGCTGATATGGAAGATCAAAAAATGGAAGAATTGTTAAAGGATATGCAGAAAGAAAAAGACGGAGGCGAAGAAAAAGGAGAAAAAGGAATGCCACAAGAACTGAAAGATAAATTAACTCCGGAAGAGCAGCAAGCTTTAGAGGAGGCCATAAAGAAAGCCATTGAACAGGCCAAAAAGGAGCAACAGGAGGCTAAAGAAAAAGCAGAGAAAGAAAAGCAACAAGCTGAAGGAGAGAAAGGAGAAAAATCTGAAGAGTCTTCCGAATCAGCTGGAGAAGGTGAACCACAGGATACGGAAGGACAACAATCCCCGGGAACCAAACCTATAGATTTAGACTCTCTTTCTGAAGATTTAAAACAAAAGATAAAAGAGTATATCCAGTCTCTCCCGGAAGGAGAGCAAAAAGAAATAAAAGATAAGGCTGAAAAAGCCATGAAAGAATTTGAGGAGGCTCTTAATGAAGAGTTGCAAGGCAAACTTTCTGATAATCCGGAAAAGAAGGCGGAACGAGATGCCGAAGTTAAGCCAAAACAAGAAGTTGAGCAAGAAACAAAAACCGGAAGAGAAACACAAGAAGTTGATGAGGAAGAATTAAAAAAATACAAAGACAGAGTAGCTAAAGAATTAAAAAAGGACGAAAATGTTTATGAACGAATGAGAAAAGAAGTCCTTCCGCTCATAGACAAACTTGAAAATGATTTGAGAGAGATATTCGTCGAGCGTAGAGCCAGAGGCTGGAAAAGCGGCTTCACTACCGGCAAGCGGATTGATATTAAAAGAAGGATTCAAGAGAAAGCCAAATCTGTTCCGGCTATGGAGAGCAAAGCTTGGCAAAAAAGAGAACTTCCAAAAGAAAAAGATTACGCTATTTCCATATTGGTTGATCTTTCCGGTTCTATGTCCAACGGAAATAAAATAGAAGAAACTTTCAAAGCCGTTATTGTTTTGTCGGAAGTTTTAAACCGCTTATCTATAAATCTTGAAATACTTGGATTTAATGATCGCATGTATGAGTATCAAGATTTTGGAGAGCAGATGTCCAAAATTATAAGAGAGCATATGGGAGGCATGCTTCAAGAGGTAAACGATACTAGCGATACAGGGAAGGCCAGATGGAATGATGACGGCTGGGCATTGGAGCAAGCCTCAAAAAGATTAGAGAAACAAAAAGCCGATCAGAAATTTTTGATTGTCATGTCTGATGGCACACCTGAGGAATCCTCAATGCATCCGAGGACAAAATATGAACTTGGGAAAATGATCAAACAAGTGCTTGAAGAAAGCGATATTCGTTTGATAGGTTTGGGTATAGGTGGGGGGACCGATCATGTTGGCAGATATTATCCAAATAGCATTGCAAATGTTAAAGTGGAAGAAATGGCTGAGAAGTTGGCTGACCTTATAAAAGAAGTGATTGCCAATTATCAGAATTTTTAGTATAAATAAGCTGTATGAAAGAAACTGAAAACAAAGAATTTACCGATTTTCTTAAGGCAACTTTTGGCCAAAAAGAAGTGGGGCTAATTATAGCCCAAGACAGAGATCAATTGAGCGATTTTTCGGGAGCAATGGAGAGCGAAGGATTCAAACGATCAGATAATATTTCAGATCTATTTAATTCTGCCAAAACATATCTTGTTGCAGGCGAAAATATGAGCAAAGATTTTTATGATTTCCTGATTCAGTATCCTACAGGCCAAGTGGAAATTTTTGATAATAACGTGATGGAATCAAAAACGTTTTCTCCAGACTATACCAATGGCTGTGTGATTTTTCTTGTTTTGAAAGAAGATTTGAATAAACTTCAAGACAAAGGCTGGAATATATTAGCCAATTGCGGTCCGGCATATCAATCATGAATACTCAAAAATTTTCATTTTTAAATAAAAAAAAGCCCCTTCTTTTTAAAGAGGCTGGGGTGCGTCCCGGACCGTGGCTAGGTCTGGCGCGTTTTGTTTGGGGGAGTTTGGCATGGCTAGCCAGCGTCCCGTCGTACTTCTTTCAAAACCTTCCAGACAATTTAAAGAACTATTCTGGGTATATTATAGCAAATATGAGTTATAATGTCAAGCACTGAAATGGAAAATATCAATTTTGACCCTAAAAATAAGGCTAAAATAGAAAATGTGGGGACACAAGAAGGGGGCAATTTTATTGATGATGTCATATTTGAAGAACAGCAAAAAAAGAGTGGCGAAAAGGAATATAAAAGCAGTTCTCCAAGCAGGAAAATTATTATTTTGGCAAAATCTTCTCCAGTACCGGAGCCTGGATATCCGTATAAGGTTAGAGTTGTGGAAGACACCAATCCGGAGGATCCCATGAGCGGTAAATTATTTGTAGAGATTATTCCCATAACTGAAAATTCTATTGAAGAAACTGAAAGCAGCGTTTCTTATCTTGGAGTTGGTTTGGAGAAAGCAAAAAATGGTAATGGTCAATTTATACCAAGAAGAGAGCAATACCAAGATTTTATAAATGACAAAGAAGTGGCTTTGCCTTTGCAAAGAGATATCGCTGTGGCGTTTGTAAGCGGTGAGCCTCTGCTTGTTGATGGTGGAACATCTCTAGGCAAAACCACAACGGTTAAAAAGATGGCAGCTGAACTTGGTTGGGAGATTCATTATGCGAACCTCAACGGGGCAACTGATGTTGAAGATTTGATGGGGAGATACATTCCCAATCCTCACAAAAATAAACCTGAAGATCCTGAATATATTTTTGCAGACGGCAAAGTAACAAGCGGTTTGAGGCAAGAAGAAGGCAAGACAAAAATAATTATATTGGACGAATTCAACGCTTCAGCCCCAAACATTCTCATTCGTCTCCATGAAGTTTTAGATTCTCTTGAAAGGGGTGGAGATGTCGTATTGTCTGAAGATGCTTCAGAAGCTGTAGCTGTGAATAAAGAGAAGACCAAAATTATTGCCCTGATGAACCCTCCAGGCAAAGGATATTTTGGTCGTGAACCACTAGATCCTGCCCAACTCCGAAGATGGGTTTACAAAAAACTGCCAACCGAACTTCCAGAAGGCACGTTCTCATTTTCAACAGACGCCCTTTTTGGAATAGGAGCTGGAACGCAAAATATAACTCCTGACATGTTCCTCAGAGCCAGAGGTGAAGGTTTAACAACAGAGCAACTCCAAGATATTCAAGGACTGCCTGAAGTTTTGGAAAAATTTAAAGAATTTCATAAAGCGGCCAAAGAGCTTTTGAAAAATAGAAAAATTGCTGAAGATCAGCCTCAACCTTTCACTTACGATGATCGTATGGAACCTCGTAGAGTCAGAGATTTTATTTTGAGATTTTATAATGGAGATATTAACGAAACCATGCAACAAGCTCTCCGTTATTATTACGCCAATAAATTGGAGAGTGACGCTGACAGAAAAAAGCTCGGGGAGCTTATAAGATTAGTGGAATACAAACCTAAGCCGGGAGAATCAAAAAGAAAAAGCTTAGAAACTGCCGGTATATCTCCAGAAAAGGCTGGGCTCATTAAAGATATTGAAAAACTGAAAGCAGAAGTTGAGGCCAGTGGTAAACTATCAAAGCCGGAGAGAAGAACTTCACCTGATACTTTGCTTAAAAAAATGGAATTAGCAAAAGAAATGTTGGGCAAAGACTATATGGGACCTGAAAAAATTGAAAAGACTTTTGGTATCAAAGTGGCTCTTGAAGATATTCCAGATATGCCATATTCGCCGGATGATCTTGAAAAGGCCAAGGAGAATGGAGAAATGCTTGTACTCGGAGTTGATAAAGACTCAGAAGGTAAGTTCCTTACCATATCTCATATGCTTGAAATGATTCCTGAATTGATCGATCCTGCTACTGGAGAAAAAATTAAGGTTTTGTATGGACAAGATAAATCTGGTGCAGCAAAGTTAGAAAGTAGTTGTTGGTATAAAGATGAGCCGTTTTACACCGGAATCAATAAAGATGGCACGCCAATTCCAAATACTCATCCTCGCTTGAAATGGAGGCTTACAACCAAAGCTCCTCTTCCTGAGTCGGTGACTACTTCTTATGGCGGTAAAGCTGAAGGATCCACAAATTATATAGAGCAAACAAAAATATTGCGCGAATATTTAATATCACTGGGATCTCTGACTGAAGATGAGGCCAAAGAATGTTCCGATAAAGTTCTTGAAGAAATTAACGAAATTATGAAATCAGACTGGCAGGAGGCGGCTAGAAGACTCTCTGAGCTTACCGTGAACAAAAATCACAGGAGACTGCCGCCAGAAGTCCTTTATGACATCTTGCTCTCCATAAAGGGCAATAATGAGCGAATTTTGGAGAAGACCTATGATTGGACAGCAGCCCTTTCCTCTTACGGCGAGCTTGTGGATCTCGGCCTCGCTGACCGCGACGGCGTCGACGTCAACAACGATTACCCAGGGCTACGCTACGACTATTTGGGTGTTGTTTCCCTCCGCTAGTTCTTTTCTCATATTGAACCTTTGATCTTTTCCCTTTGTTCCTTTGGTTTTTCCGCGAAAATTTTTATGATATACTGGCTTTAAATAAGCAAAAATATGGAAGGTGCACCTAAAACCACAAATCCCGAAAAAGAGAGCGAGCTCGGCTCTAAAATTGTTGAAGAAATAACTGTCATCCAAAAAGGCCGAGAGCTTAACTCTTTAAGCGTCCAGGAACTCAAGGCTATAAAAGAAAAATATATAAAACTTAAACAAGAACTTGGTGTTGGTAATAAAAAAACAAGTGAAGGAATTGAAACTTCTTATGAACAAGCCCAAGAGATCATGAGCGATAGTTTTTATGGAGTTGAAGAAATAAAGAGTACTTTTAGATTTGAATTCCCTCAAGAAAAAGTGCCAGCCATTCCATATAGTCCTGAAATACTTGAAAAAGCTAAGGGGAACGGAGAAATGCTTGTGCTACGGGTAGAAAGCGATGGAGAAGGATCTCCTATGACTATGGAGAGAATGAATGGACTCATGCAAGCAATTTTAGAGGAAGATAGCGAAGAAGAACAGGAAAAATTGCTTTACGACATAGGCTGGTATCAAACTGAAGATTTTTTCAAAAACGCTTCTTTAAGGACCGAATGGAAACTGGTTGGCAAAAATTTTGTGCCCGATTCCACCAGTAAAAATTATATAGAACAAACCAAGGTGTTACGCGATTATCTTATGGGTTTGGATTCCGTTTCAAAGGAAGAACAAGAAGAATGTACCGACGAACTTCTTGAAGGACTCCAAAAAATGCTTGACGAAGATTATGATAAAAATTGGAAAGAAGTGGCAAGGAAACTTTCGGAACTTTTGATAAATAAAAACCATAGGCGTATTCCGGCGGAAATATTGTATGACTGGGTTTTGCAGTTTAGAAATAGGAAAGAAAGGGGCATTTTGGAAGCAAACTATGACTGGTCTAACACCCTTTCCTCTGACGGCAGGCTTGTGGATCTCGGCGACGCTGGCCGCAGCGGCGTCGACGTCAACGACGATGACCCAGGGCATCGCGACGGCAATTTGGGTGTTGTTTCCCTCCGCTGATTTTTCTCTCTTGATACTTTGATATTTATTCTTTGAATCTTTGGTTTCTTCGCCGCAATTTTTTTGAGGTGCTATAATGTTTATGGCTAATGAAGGATCGTGCATGTCATGATTCTCGCCAACATTGAATTATGAGAGAAGAACTGCTTGCGTCGCTCTGGAGTGGTGATTTATGTAAATTCACTTAGGTGACGGATTAAATCAGCCACCACATTTTTACACAACAGGCGCTACTTACATCCTATAAGATGCGCCTGCCCGGTTAAGGCCTCTGATCTGGATGGAGAGACGCAAAAACAACCCTTTCCTCTAACGGCAAGCTTGTGAATCTCGGCAACGCTGACCGCAACGGCGTCAACGTCAACAACAATAACCCAGGGCAACGCAACGACAATTTGGGTGTTGTTTCCCTCCGAAGTCACTCTCGTAAAGAAAAAACGGACGGACATTTATCCGTTCGTTTTGCATGTACTAGAGATCCACCCGCCGAGCATTTTACCCATTTCCTGGATTCTGGTTTGGTAATCAATATACCAGCGCTGTTCCAAAGCTTTAACATCTTTGGCCAACCGGATAGTGACTTTGACGCATTCAAGCAGAGTATTTGCTTTAGATAGAGATTGCCTTTTATATTCCGGATTGTTCGTATGGTAGGCGGTAACTACCAAAATTAGAATTTCCAAAAGCAGATTTTCTGTCTTTTGGCCTATAGTGAATCTATCTTTCTTTGGAATTTGGCTGCATCTGACATACCATGATAGATACAGCTTATAGACTGCTTGGAACAGAGGAGTTTGTTCGGCGGTTTTAATATCATTTTTTGTATTCATTATGTTTGAAAAAATTATTTCACTAAAAAATTTGTTCGACGCATGGACCGAGTTTCGCAGGGACAAAAGGAGAAAGAAGGATGTCGCCGAATTTGAGCTTAACCTTGAAGACAATATTTTTAAATTGCATGAAGATTTGGTAAATGGGGTATATAAACATGGCGGTTATTTTTCCTTTTTCATTAATGATCCAAAAAAGAGGCATATTCACAAGGCAAGCGTCAGGGACAGGCTTTTGCATCATGCAATAATCAGAGTTATAGAGCAGATGTGGGATAAGAAGTTTATCTTTGACTCTTGGTCTTCCAGAAAATACAAAGGCACTCACTGGGCCATTAAGCGTCTTTATAAAATGGGACTTAAGCTTTCTCGTAATAACAGCAGGACATTGTGGGTATTGAAGCTGGATATCAGGAAATTTTTTGATTCCGTTGACCACGAAATACTTCTTAAAATATTAAGAAAAGAGACTTTTGATTGCAGACTGATCAAACTTTTTGAAGATATAACGGAAAGTTTTGGTTCCGGCATACCGCTTGGTAACCTCACTTCTCAAATTTTTGCCAATATTTACATGGATAAACTTGATCAATTTGTGAAACATGAACTGAAAGTCAAGGGATATATCAGATATGCTGATGATTTTATCCTTATGCACACAGACAAAAGTTTTTTGGAATTGTGCCTTTCCAAAATTCAAAACTTCACTGAGCAAAATTTAAAATTAAGAATCCATCCAGATAAGATAGTCTTGAAAACTTATTCAAGCGGCATTGATTACCTTGGCTATGTTTGTTTTCCTAGCTACAGAATTTTGAGAACCAAAACCAAAAAGAGAATACTAAGGAAAGCGACAGATAAGAATTTTTCTTCTTATAACGGAATCCTTTCTCATTGCCGATCCAGAAATCTGAAGATTAAACTCTTGCAAAAACTGAATCGGAGAGTGCCGAAAAAATGGACTAAAGGAAAAGCGAATAATATAAAATCCTCATCGACCGCCCAACCGCAAATTAGGCCTCAATGAGGATTTCGTGGTTGGTTTTTGCCATGCCGCTAAAACGGTTTAGGCTATGGATTTGTAAGGTCATTATACCTTTTTGTATAAATTTATAATAAGGCCTTTTCAAATTACTTGTTTACTTAACGAGAGGCAAGTATTACTATATAAATACAACTAAATAGTCCGAAAGACCTAAACCAGTAGCTTCAAACTCTGGCATGGTCGAAAATCGTTGAGAACAAACAACCCGTCATTCAGGGCGTTCTCAACGTTATAAGGGGAAACTCTTATAGAGGTCTTCGGACCTTCCTGGTGGCGGGCTTTTTGTCGGAGTCTTGCCGCCTGCATTAGTAGCAGGTTTTTTTTAATTCAAATTTTATGGATTCTACAAATGGTGAGGTGAAAACAAAGAAGACACAAAGATTTTTGACTATTTTATTTTTTGTGCTTCTAATGTTGTGGGCTTATGTAGCTTTTTCTGGTGGATCAAATCCTTCTTCGTCTCTACCATCTGATAATAAATATGTAGCAAACAAATACAGCACCTCCGTTTACTTCAACCAAGTGATTGGTGTTTATGAAGATGTGACTAATTCAATGGAGGCACGAAATCTTTTACAATCGTATCAACAATACTGGACAAATAAGGATGTGACGGAGTTGGCAAAACACACACTAATCATAGAAAAATCTTACGAAAGAGTTAAAGCCATTGTTCCGCCTGAAGACTTGATTCTTATACATCAAGAAGTTTTACAAGCTTTTGAATTATTTAGAGATTCCATGCCGATTTACAGAAGAGCAATAGACAAACATGACTCTAAACTCTATGACCAGTCTATGAATATGATACTGGAAGCGTCAGACAAACTGGACAAAATTGTTGATAAATTTGAGTAGATAAAAGATGCGAGAGACAATCAATCTCATTTATTATGGCTTCCGTGCGAACCTCACTCGTTTACAACTTTCAAAGTGAAAAGTTAAGAAAATGGGCACTGCTTTGCTCTGCCACATCCTTTCTGGGCACTGACTAGGAGTAGGTGGCTAGCATCATTTCGTCGGGCTGCGCGTTCACGGCTGCTGAATTTTGGGGTATAAGTAATGGTTTTATATGGCTTTATTTTTAACGGGCAATCTGGGTGTCTTGCAGATTAAAAGTTTCGTGTTGTATTTTATCGTTATCCACAGGTTCCATAAAGTAAAAATTAGAGGTTATGGTAGTGTAAACTTACAACTAAGGACTCAGCCCCAACGGGATTCAGACAGGATGCGTTTGCATCAGCTTCAGAATCTCGTAATGCTGACCACTTGCATCCGCAAATTATAAGCGGATTTTTTGTTCGTCAAAATGAGCAACAAACAAAAAAAGCAAGAGGTCGGTTCCGGCAACTCTTTGTCGGGTGCTTTTACTCGTTTGTTTAGCATACTTCTCCAAAGCGAACAAAATAATCCAACAAGAAACAAGAATTGTTATGAAATATCAATTCAAAAACTCAATGCCGCCCAGAGGTTACGGAATAGTGCCGGCCATACTGGAAGACGGAGCAAACCAGATAGCCACAAGTCTAGTGAAAGCATTCGGCAAAATACCAGCGAAGCTCAAAGAAGCTCAGATCAAACTGGACCTTAGAGGCAAGACTCCTATCATGGAGTTGGCCTCTAGATACTATCGCAAGCATACAAAGACGGCGCAGTTCCAGATTCCACTGGAGTAGTTTGAGTTAGTAAATAAATTGCGGTGGCAGGAGCGGAGTACTTTGTAGAAGTGCTCCGCGTTCCGACCGCATAAAATCTATGAATTACAAAATTAAAAAAATTAAAGAGTTTCCAGAAGACCAAAAATATCTCTGGTACTTGTTAGATGATGCCGAATGGTTGATTACGACAGAATTGGAGAAAAGAGGGTTTTTCAGTGGAGGAGACAAGATTATACCCAGGGATATCATCCTGAGGATAAGACTGTTGCCTTCCAAGAAAAAACTTCCACTTGTGCTTAACAGACAAATCAGCTTCGGCAAGGCGTATGATCCAAAATACACTTTGGAATATTCCAGTGGTGCGTTTGAGGCGGGAACACCGAGTATGTACTTCAATGACCCAGACGAATATTGGGCAATGAGAGATGACACAAGCTATTTGACAAAAAAGCAGATAAAAAAGAAAACCAAGAACACATACAAATCAGTTCAAAACATTCCTGTTCCCCCAAGAGATAGAAAAGTGTAATCGTAAAGGAACTGGGGGTGGTCAATAGTCAGTCCGCTCCCACACTCCTTCTTAAGAATTATTTAAAATTATGTCAACAACAAATAAGAAAGGTGGCAAAAAAATGTCACAAGAATTTAATAAAAGTTCGTTTAAAGAAATTGCTGAAAAAGTAGTAGTAGCTGTTAACAAAATTCTATGGGATACCACCAACGACAAACATATGACTGAACCCATAAGGCTTGATATTTCGTTCTATCCATCTTTTTTGGACGATTCTCTAACAAATATGGGTAGTCCAAATATTGTATTTCGCATTCAGGGCAGAGAGATTGATCTAAAATTCACATACTCCTACGAAGAGATAATGACAATTGGAGATTGGCTCGCAGAAGAAGAGGATGGGAAGGACGAAGATTAATAAATATGCAAGACAACCCCAAACAATTTCCTGGCTTTCCTCCAGAAATGAAGAAAAATTTCTGGATGTTTCCTCGTCTCCTGGATTCATACATGCACCTGCTTAATGGCTCTGAAACACGAGTGCTTTTGTTTATCTTACGCAGAACCTGGGGCTTCCAGAAAAACTCGGACACAATGAGCATAGAACAAATAGCAAATGGCGGTGGCAAGATCGGGACTGGAACAGGTCTCAGCTACAGACAAGTCGTTACGTCACTTCATAAGTTAGAAGATAAGGGGTTCATCACGATTAGGAAACGCAAGGGGTGGACAAGCGAATATACTCTAGTCTTGCAACAAGTTCAGGCGGGTGGAGAAAAAAGTGGCTCCACCCCCTTGAACGAAGTGCAAGCGTTAAGTAATGAACAAAATGCAAGCACAATAGATAGTAAAGCAATAGAAAAGAAAATAGAAAAAATGTATACACTTTATTCAAACATAATCCGTTCTGGACAAAGATTGACCAGAGAAGCTAAAGAAAATATCAAAGCAAGATTTAACGAGTATTGGCCAGAGGAGCTTGTCTGTGCTCTCAAAAATGTGAGGGAAAACGAGTACTGGAAGGGAATTGCTGAAACTCAAACTGTCGCTTGGTTTTTCTCCAGTGAGGAGCGAGTTGCCCAATTTTTGGCTTTGGGGCCTTACGAATGGAGTAAGAATTCAGAATCATAGGAGAAAATCAGTGAAATTAAACTTTGAAAATTTACAAACTTAAAAAATCTAAATTTATGAAATCAAAAAATATCAAAAACGTGGCAATGTATCCACGTGTGTTAAATGATAGAAACAGTGACACTGCTGAACGAGAGAAACTTTTTGGAAGGGATATTCTGCTAATGTTAGGGGTATTTGCTGAGATGGAAAAAGACTCTCTGAAGCGTCGTAATCAAAGAAAATTCAAAATATAGTGGGCTTTTTCTTTTCGACTCAAAAAGGCCTTAGATTCTGTAAAGCGCACCAATGCCCGCATCAGTTGTTAACAAAAGAAATGTGTAAGTATATGTACTTATATATACACACCTATAACAATAGTATTTAGGAAACCTTTATTTAAAAGCATATTTTAGAAATAACAAATAAGGGCTTCCTGAAACTATGAATAGTATTGAAGATTTACGAGATTATTTACTAGCGGATTTAATCAAAGAGATTGAATCTCTAAACAAAGAAGATCTCATAAGGCAGTTAATAAAAATAAAATCAAAAGAAATTGAGTTTGCAACTCCAGAAAAGATACTGAAAATTTGTCAGCAAAAAAATCATGATAGAGACAACTAAAAAAGAAGAGGATAAAAAATTAAAAGCGGCTTTGTATATTCGCGTTTCGACAACAGGCCAAGATGATGAAGAACATTTTGGTCCAGAAGTACAACTTGAAAGAGGACAAAACTACTGTAAATCACAAGGATTTGAACTTGAAGAATCTCACATCTACAAAGACACTATATCCGGTAGCACCCATCCCGAAAAAAGAACTGGACTGACACAGCTTCTTAAAGACGCTGAGCAAAAAGAGTTTGATGTGGTTTTAGTTTATAAAATTGACCGTCTGGCCAGAAACTTAAAAGTGTTCTTGGGAATCATTGAACATTTTGAAGCGCTGAAAGTTATTTTCCGATCCGTGACAGAGCCGATTGACACTTCAACTCCCGTTGGACAAATGGTCATGCAAATACTAGCCATGTTTGCTCAGTTTGAAAGGGGAATGATTCGCGAGAGAACTCTGGGTGGCAAACTTCAGGCCGCTAAACAAGGAAACTTTGTGACTGGTGTTGCGACTTACGGCTACCGAGTAGATAAAACCACAAAGAGACTCGTTATTGAACCGGAACAAGCCAAAATCGTCAAAAAACTTTTTCATTGGGCAGTCGACGAAAAACTTCCCTTACGAGAAATTGAAAAGAGAATGAATCAACTTAAAGTTTCAGCTCCGTATGTTGCTAAGTATAAAAAACGAAAGACCTTAGACTACTGGCACAAACGAACTATCGGTCGCATTTTGACCAACGAAACCTACACTGGAAATTTTTTCTACAGAAAATACAAAAGACCATTCAATAATCTCACAAGCATTACCGATAAAAGAATGCTTAGACCGAAAGAGGATTGGATACCAATGGAGACACAACCCATAATCACCAGAGAAATGTTTGAAGCGGCAAAAACACAACTTCTAAAAAACAGAGAACTTGCAAGGCGAAATCAAAAGAGAGATTACATGTATGCAAAACTCATATATTGCGGAGTGTGTGGATACAAAATGTTTTCTGGCTACCAACCGCCAACAAAAAAGTGGCCTATGGCCGGAGGCAGGTACTACCATGGTACTTATCACAATGACAAACCGATCGGTACTTCAAAGCGTTGTAAGTGGTGTCCGGTTTATGCCGAATCCAGACTAGAACCAATCTGGGAATGTCTCAAAGAAATCCTTAAGAATCCAAAGAATATGTTTGACCCTTTGGAGAAATACATCTATAGGGAAGAAAGCCCGGAGAATGTCAAAGAGAGGCTCGAGCAAATAGCTGTAGAGCTATCGTCTGTTCAGATTAGACAAAGCCGAGTAGACGACCTCTACATCAACGGTCAAATAGACAAAGAAAAATACAGTGAGCATAGTAATTCAAATGGGGCCGAAGAAAAGAAGCTTAATGACGAAGCGAACAGATTGAGGCAATCTCTGCTCACTAAAAAAGAGAAAGCAGAAAGGGAAGTGGCTATCGGAAAAGCTTACGAAAAAGTAAAAGTGAGACTGGACGATGTATCTTACGAAGAAAAAATGGAAATAGTCAGACTTTTTGTTGAAAGGATCACTCTTTATGCAAAAGAGGATTACGCTTCGGTTGTTTTTCGCTTCCCGAGTTCAACCGAGACGGCAACAATTAAGCTTGGTTCCAAAGTTTCGGAAGAAAAAGAAGGTTTCCCGCTTGTCTTAAACATCAAAACGATGACTTTAGCCGCAAGGCAGGCGGAAATACTCCGAGCCAACCCCCTAATGTATTTCCCCAGAACTTTAGTTTAAAGATAATGAATACCATTACAAACACAAATAATGAGTCCAGCGAGGATCGTGGGAGCACGCGCGAGGCCTACAAGCCAATGCACAGGTTTGATCCTGTAGATACGGAATACTATTCAGCAAGGCAGATATGCGAAAAAGAAATTTTTTACTGGAGAAAGAGCTACAAGACTACAATAAAATACATAAACTACTATGGCCATATTCTAAAACCAATACGAATGGGTACAAAATCTGGCGTTAGATACTATATTTTGGGTAAGAATCTGAAAGAATTCGTCTGGATGTTTGAAAATAATAAACTCTGTTGATTCAGATGGCATAAATTATTGTAATAGAATCTGAAAAGTAGTATTCTCTGATTAATGAATTTGGATGAATTTAATAGTTTGCTAGACGATTTTGAAAACGATGATCTGGAATTCAGGGCAGCTTTAGGAATGAATGAAGACAAAGACAGAGATATAAAAACTATAGTTGCCTTTTATAATACCAGAGGCGGAAAAATTATTTTTGGGGTACAAGAGGATGGTCACGAGAGAAAAGTTGTAGGTCTTGGTGAAATGTTGCCCCAGACGTTAGAATCTAATCTGGTTAATAAAATAAGAGGCAGATGCAATCCGGAACCAAACCCATTTCCAAAGATTGAATTTTTCAAAGATGGTGGACACCATATCGTGATCGTTCATTGTGAACGAGGAGATAGTCCGCCCTATAAGGCAAACGGGAAAGTTTATATACGCAGAGGTTCAAATAATGTTGAAGCGAACGAAGAAGAAATCGCCGAATTATATAGAAGAAATAGTCAGGTGTGCGATAATAGACCAGTCACAAATTCTACAATTGAAGATCTTGATTTGGAATTCATTAAAGTAACTCTGGAAAAGAGGGAGCGCTCTCAAATAATAGGGGATGATTTGATAAAACTTCTTTGCAGAATGAAAATTTTGACAAACACCAACGGAGAATCTAAGCCGACGATAGCCGGATTGTTGTTATTTGGAAAAACACCTCAGGATTTTTTGCCGAACTCAAGAATAAGAGCAGAAGCAAAATCTGATCCGGATTCAACTGATTGGGATGATATAGCTGAATTTAGCGGAAATATATTCGAACAAATAAAAGATTTTGAAAGTTTTGTTAGAAGAAATATAAAAGTTTCGGCAAAAGTTGTAGGTTTCGAAAGGACAGAAATACCGGATATACCTATTGAGGCAATCAGGGAAGCCGTAATCAATGCGATCACGCATAGAGATTATAGTGATAGCGGATCAGAAATTCAGCTGAAGATTCATGGTAAAAAAGTTATGATCCAAAATCCTGGAGGTCTGATAGCTCCTCTTACTGTAGAAACTATTTTGTCCGGAGATTTTATACCAAAAACTAGAAATCCTATTATTGCTGACCTGTTAGTTCAACTTGGATATATGGATAAAAGGGGAACGGGATTAAAAAGAATGATACATCTTTGCGGAGAAGCTGGTCTTAAAGAGCCGGAATTTGGCGAATTTCCAGACAGGTTCCAGGTCATCTTTAATGGGGGCGATAAATCTATAGTTGACGGGGGAGAAAAAATTATCATACCAGATTCAATTTTAAAAAATATTAAATTAGACACAGAACACAAAAAGATTTTAAAAGTGGTTGAGAAAGAAAAAGAAATAAACTCAACAAAATGTCAGGAAATATTGGGTAAATCTAAACCCTACGCACTAAGAAAATTAAATGAGCTTATTTCTTGGGGAATTTTGCAGTCGTCATCTTCATCAAAAAATGATCCAAACAATAGTTATATACCCCATAAAAATTTATCTGCAAAGGAAGAAAAGTTATCCACAAATCCACACAAAGAGCAGTCTACCTTGTTCTAGTATTTACGCTATTTTACACTAGATTCATATTATAGACCTTAAAATAAAGCTTTTTTAGGTTTTAACAGCTTGTTTACAGTTAGGATTTTATGACTGCTGTGCAACGTTGAACGTTAATTCACGCGCACGAGCATACATAATGACAGAATAAAAACTGCTTCCTTAAGAGTAGAAGATTTCTTGTTCGTAGAAAACTTATGCAAAATTTGCAGAACTTGTTAAACTTATAGAAGTGGAGTAAGAGTTGGCTCTTTAAAATAAAAAAGTGTTGCGCAGCTTCATAAAAAAGTCCATTTGCAAACCGAACATCCTTGATGAATTTCCTGAATTTGAAAACAAAGCCATTGAATCTTTAAGAGAGCCATTGGAAGAAAAAGTGGTCTCTATATCTAGAGCTAAAGGTACCGTTAAATTTCCAGCTCATTTTATATTAATAGCGGCTATGAATCCGTGCCCTTGTGGCAACTACGGTATCAAAGGCAAACCTTGCACCTGTGCGCCTTTGCAAATTGAAAGATACAAAAGGAAAATTTCTGGACCTATAATAGATCGTATAGATATATGGACAGAAGTTTCAAAAGTAGACCATGAAAAACTGACCGAAAAAGCAGAAAGAAGCGAAAGTATCCCGATGAGAGATAGGATAGTCAAAGCTAGAAACATTCAAGAAAAAAGATTTAAAGATGCTAATAGAAAAATAGCTACTAATTCCGAAATGAGCGCTAGAGATATCACTCTTATTTTAAAAATATCAGATGAGGTTAAGGAAATTTTGAATAAATCAGCCAAAACTCTAGATCTTTCTGCTCGCTCTTATCATAAGATAATAAAATTGGCCCGCACCATCGCTGACCTAGATTCATCTTTTGAAATCACTCCCTCCCACATCCTTGAAGCCATCTCCTATCGCCCAAAACAGAGCCAGTATTAAAATTGCTTTTTTGTTTTATAAAAAATATAGGGGTTCTCAATGAGAACCCCTCTTGGAATAGTGTTCGGTTTGGTCAACTCTTTCTATTCCTTTTTTTGTGTGGTGGACACCCTAGAAGATGATACCAAAAGGTCTGACCATTTTGACCGGGACCCTTAATACTTCTGTACTCACCCCCCACATTAATCACAGAGCGGCATTCTTTGCAGAGATGGGGTTTTGTCGCAGTCCCTTCTTTTACAATTAAACCGATTGCTTTCGTACGTGATTTTTCTATTAGTTTCATATTGAGTTCTCTCTGGTCCTTAGATTATATGTTTAGCACTATAAAATCAAATCCTAAAAAGAGTGGTTTACAATTGAGGTTATATTATAATTAGATTTTATGAAAAAACTTTATATTATTATTTTTGTTTTAATTATTTTGTTTGTCAGCTTTTTTTATATGAAAAAGAAGAAACCAAAGTTTTGTTTGTGGGTGATATTTTTTTTGATAGGCAAATAAGAAAGATGATGTATGAGAATGGAGAAGATTATGTATTTTCTTGTATTTCTGGTTTTTTAAAAGAAGCTGATTTAATAGTAGGTAATTTAGAAGGACCAATTACTGAAAATGCATCAGTTAGTTTGTTTACTACATCCGGTAGTGATAACAATTATGTATTTACTTTTCCTACCAATGTTGCCAAACTTTTAGCCAAAAACAATATAAAGATGGTAAATTTAGGAAACAATCATATAAATAATTTTGGCAAAGAAGGTATATCTTCAACTAAAAAATATTTAGACGAGGCAGGAGTGGATTATTTTGGAGGAGCGGCTGGAGATGAATCTGTTTATAGGGCTAAAATAGCGGGGATAAAAGTATCTTTCATATCTTATAACGAGTTTGATGGCGACTCTGCTTCAAAAGTGGTTCAAAAAATAGATGACGAAAAATCAAAAGGACAAATGGTCTTTGTCTATACTCACTGGGGTGATGAATATATCTTGCCTCCAGTGAGAGTAAAAAATTATGCAAAAATGTTTGCTCAAGCTGGAGCTGACCTTGTCATTGGTTCACACCCGCACGTTATCCTCCCTTCTGAAAAAATAGGAGAGACGATAATTTATTATTCTCTCGGCAACTTTATCTTTGACCAATATTGGAACAAAAATGTTTCTACTGGTTTGGTTTTGGAAGTGGTGATTAAAAGGGGAGAAATTAATATCATTGAACACAAAGTTTCTTTAAACAGAGATGGTAGAACTTGCCTTGTAGATTTATAAAAACAAACCTGCCAATCGATTGGCGGGTTTGACGGGTAGTTAGATGCTGAAAAGTATTTTGATAATCGCCTTATTTTAAGCCATATTTTGACAATCTCGGTAAGAAAAAAGAAATTTTCCTTGACAAAAAAAGTGAACTATGCTATACTTTAGACAGTTAAGAAAGGCAATCTTTTAGAGGAGAGAGTCACGAGCGGAGCATAATCATGAATCAAAAATCATGAATTATGCGTAAGCTCTACAAAGCAGAAAGCTTTGGAAAAAGACGACTGATTCTTCTAGGAGAGTTAGTCGTCTTTTTCTTTGAAGGTCATTGACAATATCATAGCGATTGGGAATGAAATGTGAAAAATTCTGGTTTTGCCAGAACACTATCGTAGTTCCTCTTCGCCAAACTAAATGATGGTCCCAATCTGCTTAGGCAGTGCGGATGTAATCTAAATTTGGTGTGGCAAGAGGGGTTGTGAATTTATCCACCGATGAGGTGGAAGACAATTCCTAAATTTCTGCAAGGTCCGCTGCTTCCACTTGCAAGAGTGGTCGAATCGAAGCGAATGACCTTGCTAAACTTCTCACAGCCCTGACCGGATCACGCAAACCAATGCGCCGGCATGTGCCAAGTGAGGAGTTGGGAGGAGATTTGAAATGACGAACGTAAGTCCGTTCCCTGTGACACACAAATATAACAGGAATCCAAAAAGAGAGGAGGCCGGTATAGAGCCGGCTTTCAGTATTAATCAGATTAAGATGTGGATCGGGATGGTTGTTTCCCGGTCGATGGAAGAAGGGGAATTCCTCAAATACGAGGAATTGGTAAAAAGAGTAAACGCGAAGACGCCCTTCCCGGGGTACTGGATAACCGGAAACAACACCGGTAAGCTTTTCAGGTCCGGCCTGGCCCAATGGCCGGAAATAATGCGCTCCAACGGCCTAGAAAATGCAGAAGAAGGGCGTGGACGCATTGGTATCCGCAAGTTAGCGAAGAGCTAGATCTTCTGGGTTTTTTTCCGGAGCTTTTACCCAGACCTAAAAAGCTCCCATGGTTTCATCCTCGTGATCGGCGAGGCTTGCCCTGAGAGAAATTGAAGGGTTGTTCATTCAGTTTATACGAGGTGATACCGATCATCACCTCATTTTCCAAGTTCGTGAATCAGGATGTCAAAGACCGTCTTTGACACTGTCGTGTGTTTGGAAGACCACGCGATTTCTGATTTTTTTAATTTTAGAAATCGTTTGGTTTAGAATTTTCCCACCCTCGGGGAAAAGCGGGGGAGAGAGAAGGAGAAAAATAAAAATGGGAATAGTAGAGTCCATTTTTTTTGTATTGACGACCCTTGCGGTCGTCTTCGGGGCTATGGGGGTAGCTATTTGGCTCGGATTTAGAGCCAATGGCTACGGGTGGAAGGATAATCTTCTTCTTCCGCCCACCAAAAAAACACTCCCCCAGTTTTTGGGGGAGTTGAAAAAAAGACTCTAATAGAGTCTTATCGCTTCATGGGTTTTTCCCCAGAGCTTTTACCCAGACCTAATAAAAGCTCCCACGGTTTTATCCTCGCGATCGGCGAGGCTTGCCCTGAGAGAAATTGAAGGGTTGTTCATTTGGTTTATACGAGGTGACCCCGATCATCACCTCATTTTCCAAGTTCGCGAATCAGAGTGTCAAGGTTGAACCTTGACACTGTCGTGTGTTTGGAAGACCGCCTGTTTTGAAAAAATTTTGAAAAAACGGACGGTTTAGGTTTCTGCAAGGTTCCCGCTGGTGAAGCGAATGGCCTTGCCAAACTTCTCACAGCCCTGACCGGATCACGCAAACCAATGCGCCGGCATGTGCCAAGTGAGGAGTTAGAGGGAGATTTGAGATGAAAAAGGAACATTGGTCCGACGGTATATTGTTGTGGGTGGTAGAAAGCACCACCCATTACCGTTGCATTTTAGACGGAGGTATCATGGCGACAGCACAGCGGTCGTTTGATAATAGATACCGTCTCTCTGGAGCGTGGGGGGCTGAAGGTGTGTTTGATTCTCTCGCGGACGCTATGAACGCGGTTAAGTCTGCGTTTGAGAATCGAACACTTTGACCCCATTATCCCCGATTTAAGGGTTTTTGTGGAGCTTTTACCCAGACCTAATAAAAGCTCCCACGGTTTTATCCTCGCGATCGGCGAGGAATTGTTCTTTCGGTTGTTTATACGAGGTGACCCCGATCATCACCTCATTTTCCAAGTTCGCGAATCAGAGTGTCAAGGTTGAACCTTGACACTGTCGTGTGTTTGGAAGACCTCATTAGATGAAATATCTAATGGGGCAGGTTTGTGAAGAAATTGGCGTGGTGCAGATAAAATTTTGAAAAATCCCCACAGAGCTGCAGACTATGGAATCTAATCGACTCTCCTTCGCTTAAAAAGCTATGGCGGGCGAGCAAGGAAACGGTGTGAGTAATATTGCTTCTATTTGCGCAAGTGAAAAGAAGTACAAATATCTCTCCTCTAAACACTATTTTCTCGTTCGTATCATTTAGATTTCGTTTGTCTGTGGCTTTGTGGGGATTTTTTGTTTGTATTTAATCAATAAAGTTAGTTGCTGTTAAAATTGTGTATAATAATTGATAATGGATTGGTTTGTAAACATTGCTATATTTTTAGCTTCTTGTGGAATTTTATATATTTCAGGTGAACTTGTTGTTACTAGTTTGGTAAAACTTTCTCACTTTTTAGGATTGAAAGAGTTTGTGGTTGCCTTTTTTGTAATGGCTTTTGCCTCTTCTTTGCCTAATTTTTTTGTTGGTATTACTTCAGCAATGGAGGGCATACCCCAACTATCTTTGGGTGATGTCTTTGGTAATAATTTTACCGCTTTAACTTTGGCGGTGGCTGTGGCTGTCCTCTTTTCTCCAAAAAAAGAAATACAAATAGAAAGCCAAACTGTAAAAAGTTCTTTGATTTTCACTATTTGCGTGGCTATTTTACCTATCATTCTTTTGATAGATGGTGTTTTATCAAGAGCTGACGGGTTTATTTTGTTGTTTCTTTTTATAATCTATTTAGGATGGCTTTTTTCCAAGAAAGAGCGGTTTACCAAAAAATACAGGGAGGAGGAACCTAAAAATTGGAAGAAAATTTTGAATGAATCTCTTAAAAATATTGGAAAAGTTTTGCTCGGAATTATTTTATTGTTTATCGCCACTCAAGGCGTTGTGGGGTCAGCTTCTTTTTTTGCTTCAAGTTTTAAAATATCCATTAGTTTGGTTGGTCTTTTGATTGTCGGCTTTGGTAATGCTTTGCCGGAAGTATACTTTTCTATCGCTTCAGCTAGAAAGGGAGAGACCTTTATGATTCTCGGCAATCTTTTGGGCTCTATTGTTATTCCAGCTACTGTAGTGTTGGGAGTGGTGGCTTTAATTCACCCTGTTGTAATTAGTAACGCCTCCTTTCTTTTAATTAGTCGTTTGTTTATGATAGCTGCCACTCTATTCTTTTTGATATTTGTAAGGACTCATAGCACTATAAGCAAAAAAGAAGCATTTATGCTTTTGGGTTTATACTTTTTATTTATAGTGGCTATCATTGGGTTTTTGTAAAATAAAAATGAAAAAATTTTATTTAATAAAGTGGTTTTTATATAAAACAAAATAACCCTTAGTCAAACTTAGGGTCTCGAAGATCCTGACGAAGGAAGGGCTACAAAAATATAGTCTAATAACATTTTGTGTTACTCCGCTTCGCTAAAGCTTCGCGGAGTCCTACAAAAATATAGTCACTACGTTCCTTATTTTTGTGGAGATGGGCGGAATCGAACCGCCATGCAATAAGAGATTTGGAAAATTTCTACAAGAGTTAGTTTGTTGCAGTTTGTTTAAATATTTTAAGTATGGAACAAACAAGATCTTAAAATATCGAGCTTCAACATTTAGAAAAAATAGCGAAGCAACTATTTTTCAAAGTCTCAAATTTATTACACCAGATTTCTTTTATGAGACATCAAAGAATCTGACGTCGCTTAGCGAGACTTAAAATTAAGCCCTAACGTAAGCGAAAGCAAAATCACCCACTCCAAAATATGGAGAAACAACGGTTTTTGCTTTTGCGACAACTTTGTTTGCAGTTATCTTTTATAGCAGTTTTAAGAGTGTACTGTAGCTCTCTCTCGCATTTTACAAATGTATCTTATTGTCTAGGCCGATCATCCCCGAAAAAAGGTCGTTCATCAAAACAAAATTTTTGCAAAAGTCTTCGGATCCTGGCTTCGCTTCAGCCAGACTTTTGAAAAATTTGTTTTGATTCACTCACAACCGTTTTTCGGGAATTTTTGGACTGACAATTATTCATTTTTCAAGGTTCGCCTTATCTCGCGGTCAGTATCACGTTTTTTAATAGTCTCGCGTTTGTCGTATTTTTTCTTACCACGCACTACGGCTATCTCTAATTTCAGCTTTCTACCCTTATTATACACCGAAAGGGGTATAATTGTCAATCCTTTTTGTTTTTCTTCTTCTAATAGACTAGAAATTTCTTTTTTAGTCAAAAGGAGGCGACGATTACGTAGTGGGTCGTAATCTTTAGGTGTGTTAGCCGGCTGGTAAGGTGGAATTTGCATATTTATAATGAAAGCTTCATTGCCTCTGATTGTAATATGTGAACCTTCCAGAGAACCCTGTCCCTTTTTTAAAGATTTGACTTCAAAACCTAGCAATTCAATACCGGCCTCGGTTTTTTCAAGGATTTCATAATTGAAGTATGCTTTTTTGTTTTGAATTAAGGTCATATCTTTATAATACTATAAAAATGAGAAATATATTGTAGGTACGTTTTGCGCGAACTGACGAGATTATTTACTATTTTTGTGTTATTATTGCTTTATTAAAATATTATGACAAAAAAAAATAAAAAAATAAAAAAAGACAATAATAAAAATAATTTTTTTAATAAAATCCAAAAAGGGGGACCAAAAAACTCTTTTTCTGGCAATTTTATAATTAGTGTTTTGATTATATTTTTTGTTGTTTCTGCCTACTCTTTAATCAATGAAAATAAAGCTAAAGAAGATATAAGTATTTCTGAATTAGCTATGGCTGTAAAATTTGGTGAAGTGAAAGAAATTTCAGTTAAGAGTGGAGATATTGAGGCCATTTTTCAAAACGATGTTATTAAGACCTCAAAAAAAGAAGAAAGTTCAAATATCACTGAAACTTTAGCTGCTTATGGAATAACTTCATCAGAGTTGGCTAATATAAAAATTAGCGTTACTCAAGATAGTGGTTTTTTCTATTGGCTTTTAAATCTTTCTCCTATTTTATTCCCTGTTTTGTTTATTGCTGTTTTTATTTGGCTTATGACTCGTCAGATGAAAGGGTCTGGAATGCAAGCTTTTTCTTTTGGACAATCACGAGCTAGACTGACCGAACCTGATGACCAAAAACAAAGAGTGACCTTCAAAGATGTGGCTGGCTGTAAAGAAGCTAAGGAAGAACTCGGAGAGATAGTTGATTTCCTTAAAAATCCTAAAAAGTTTTTAGAAATTGGAGCTAGGATTCCTAAAGGAATACTTCTTATGGGCGCGCCCGGTACCGGCAAGACTCTTTTGGCTAGAGCGGTAGCTGGAGAAGCGAGTGTAGCCTTCTTTTCTATTTCTGGTTCGGAATTTGTAGAGATGTTTGTTGGTGTCGGCGCAAGTCGTGTGAGAGATCTTTTTCAAATGGCCAAGAAGATGGCTCCGGCTATTATTTTTATGGATGAGATAGACGCTGTTGGCAGGGTGCGTGGTGGTGGTATGGGTGGTGGCAATGACGAAAGAGAGCAAACTTTAAACCAAATTTTAGTGGAGATGGATGGCTTTGAACCAAATGAAAAAGTGGTAGTGATGGCTGCTACCAACAGGCCAGATGTGCTGGACCCCGCTTTACTTAGGCCGGGACGTTTTGATCGCCGAGTGACTATTGATTTGCCCGACAGGGGGGACAGGGAAGCTATACTTGAAATTCATTCAAAAACTAAACCTTTTGGTGAAGATGTTAATTTAAAGGTTGTTGCTGAACGCACTCCCGGTTTTTCTGGAGCTGATTTGTATTCATTGATGAATGAAGGGGCGATTTTAGCTGCTAGAGAAAATAGAAATAAAATTTCTCAATTTGATTTGATACGTTCAATTGAAAAGGTGATGCTTGGACCTGAACGCAAAAGTCATATTCTTTCAAAGAAAGGTAAAGAGGTTACTGCTTATCATGAAGCTGGGCACGCTTTGGTGGCTAGCGCTTTACCAAATGCCGACCCTATTCACAAAATTTCTATCATTAGTCGCGGACGCGCGGCTGGTTATACTCTAAAACTTCCCGTAGAAGACAAAAAACTTCAGTCCAAAAAAGAATTTTTAGACGATATTGCGATGTCTCTTGGTGGTTATGTGGCAGAAAAAATTGTTTTTGGAGATTTGACTACTGGACCATCAAACGATTTGCAAGTTTCTACTGCTTTGGCTCGAGATATGGTCACCAAATATGGTATGTCAGATAATCTAGGGCCGATCGCTCTTGAAGGAGCAGAAGGGAAGACTCTTTTTGGTAGGGGGGTTAATGAAAAAGAATATTCAGAAGAAGTGGGGGCTATGATTGACAAAGAAGTTTCTAAAATAATGAAAGAGGCGCATCAAAAAGCAGAACAAATAATCATTGAACGCAGACCTCTACTTGATATTATTGCTAAAAGACTGATAGAGACAGAGACTATAGAACGCGATGAGTTTGAATCAATACTAGTCGCTAACGGTATTCAACCCAAAAGGGAAGAGCATTTGGTTTAATTGCCGAGCTCGGTTTCAAGGATTTTCCATCCAGAATTAACTCCGACATAACCGCTAGTTCCGGGGTCAAAACCTGCCAACATATAAGCGCCATGTCCAGCGCTCCCGTTTACGGTGCAAATTGATGAAATATAGTAATCAGCTCCTGGGGTACTGCCAGGTAAAGTTACTTTTGAAGCGCCACAACTTATGTTGTAGCCTAATGCAGCACCTTGACTTTGGGCTAGAGCGGCACAAGTTTTGGCTGCTTCCAAATCTCTATAAATATCTCCTGTGCATTTTTGATTGGCTAAAGTAGCTGCGGTAGTGGTGTTAATGTTGTTTTGGGCTGGAGTAGAACCAGTGGTGGCATTAGATGTCGTGGTATTTTTTGAAGGAGCGTCAGTGATGTTGTTTGGATTGTATTGTTCAGAAGTAGAAACGCCAGAAGTAGAGAGTTCTAATTTAGCTTTAGCTTCAACGATTAATTTGTTTACTAATTGAGTTAAAGCTCTAACATAATTTGCCGTAGCTGTGTTTGATTGAAAAGTTGAGCTATTTACCACATTGGTACCAGTAGTACCACCAGTAGAACCGCTAGTAGTTGTTCCACCAGAAGGACAACCTCTTCCTACGCAATCACCTATTGTGCGATTGGTACCTGTATTGCTACTACCACTAGAGCCACCACTTATACCATAAGATGCTTTTAAACTTACTAATGGATCTGTAGGTATGGATAAATTGCCAGAACTTACTATGTTTTCATTTTCTAATAAATTTCTTTCATAGTTTTTAACTGCTTCAGTATAAGTAATTTGAAGTCTTCTTAATTTTTCAGCTACCGAGCCGGCATTTAAATAAGTGTCACCAATCTTTATAGCGGCACCAGTAGGAATGGTAAATGGACCTCCAGTATTATAAGAACTTTGAGGAATAACTGTTCCTCCAAACCAACCAGCCAATTTGCTGGCAGTAGATGGAGTGGCAAAATAAGTGGAATTATAAGTAGTATAAGTACCATCGTTGGAATTATAACCTTTAACATTTTGTTCCCATTGTGGAGTAAACTGCATTGCTTCTACTGCTAAAAGACTGGTTACTGTAGGATAGCCATATTTTTGGGCTATACTATCAGCAGAGCTTGCTCCATAGACAGTCGCTCCAACTAAAAACATTGAAAGGGCAATGCTTGAAGTTATTATGAATTTAATTTTTTTCATTTGTTTTTGTGAAATTGTGTCGTGCGTTATGTTTGTTAAAACACGACTTTTTTCTCATTAGATTATTAATATAAATACTCTTTAAATTATACAATTTTAAAAAGATAAAAACCAACAGTATTTTATGATTATACCACACCTAAAAAATACAAGGACTCTCCTTGTATTTTTTAAAATAAATTACTCCATATGCACTATATTTTTTTCTGCTAAATATTTGGCTAAAATAGGATACTTTTTTAATTCAAAATCTTTTTCAATCAAATTTTTGGCTTCTTCTCTAGCCGCTTCTACCATTTTTATATTTTTAAGAGCTTCCATAGCGAGGTCAGAGACACCCCACTGTTTGGCACCAGCTAAATCTCCCGCACCTCTTTGTTGTAAGTCTGCCTCGGCTAATTCAAAGCCGTTTTTGGCGATAGTAAATGATTTTAATCTAGATATTGTTTTTTGGTTTTTGGAATCAGCAAAAACAAAACAATGTGGTTTGAAAGAGCTTCGCAAGACTCTTCCACGGAGTTGGTGCAGTTGAGCTAAACCAAAACGCTCGGCATTTTCAATAATAATGATGGTGGCGTTTGGAACATTGATACCTACTTCTATAACTGATGTCGCCACTAAAATATCAATCTTTTTATCTTTTCCGCCAGAGGCGGATCCGCCTCTGGCGGAAAATCTTCTCATTACATCTGCTTTTTCTGACGGCTTCATCTTGCCGGTGATGGAGCCAACATTAAACTCGGGAAATATTTTCTCTTGCAACCTTTTGGTTTCTGATTTGACCGATTTGGCGTTTAGAGTATTTTCTTTGTCTGGGTCTGGGTCGTTTACTCGGGCGCAAATAACAAAAGCTTGTCGACCGGATTTTAATTCTTCTCTCACTTGTTTATAAACCTCTTCTCTTTGGTGGGGCAAAATTATTTTTGTCTCGGGAATTTGTCGTCCGGGAGGTAATTCGTCAAGTAAAGATAAATCTAAGTCTCCAAATATTGTTAAAGCTAAAGTGCGAGGGATGGGGGTGGCAGTCATTGAAAGGAGGTGTGGAGCAATGTCGTGTTTACGGCGGAGACTCATCCTTTGTTTAACTCCGAAGCGGTGTTGTTCATCTATGATAATAAAAGCGAGGTTTTTAAACTTTACTGTTTTCTGGATGAGAGAGTGAGTGCCGATAAGGATAGGTATTTCACCATTTGCTACCCATTTGAGGAGTTGGGGTTTAGATATTTTAGTCCAAGCCAAGGACAGTCCTTTGGGGTCGGGGCATTTTAAGGACTGTCCTTGGCTTGTTTTGGAGGGGAATTTTTTGGCTCCGCTTCCAGTAATAAGACCTATTGGTATTTTGTATTTAGAAAAATATTCAATAAAAGATTCAAAGTGCTGTTCTGCCAAAATTTCTGTGGGAGCCATATAAGCAACTTGCAAATTACCAAATTTTCTATCTGGAGGAAGTGTTGAGACAGCCGCGAAGCTGGCTGCTGTGGCTACTGCGGTCTTTCCAGAGCCGACATCTCCTTCAAGCAAGCGAGACATAGGATGGCCAGTTTTAAAATCGTTGAGGATGGCTTTGATAGATTTATCTTGAGCTGAAGTTAATGGAAAAGGAAAACTTTTTACAAAATCTTTGACTTCAGCTTCTTTTTCTATAGTGAAAGAATTTTCTCTCTGGGCAATAAATTTTTCTTTTTGCCTATCAATTTGAATAAAAAATATTTCTTCAAAAGCAAATCTTTTTCTGGCTATTTCAGCATTTTCTTTTTTACGCGGAGCATGAATCCAGATCAAAGCTGTTTTTAAAGAAGGTAAATTATATTTTTTTAAAATTTCTTGAGGGATTGGATCTTTTAAAGTGTCAAGGACGTTCCTTGATATAATTTTTTGGATAGTATGATAAATCCAATTTGAAGAAATACCTCTGCTTTCTGGATAAACAGGGAAGAGGTTGTGACTGTCTCCTTCGGATCCCGCAAAGAGTGAGCCACTAGTGCCTTCGGGTATTTGAGTAACCTTTTCTATTTTAGGGTTTGTAAAATTGAGTTCTTCTGAAACTCGCGCCTCGCTATCGCTTATCGTCTTCGTTTTTGTTAGTTTATTTTTTTTGGCAGAAACTCGACCTTCAATCCTCACCAAACTTCCTTCAAAAAACATTTTAGCGATGTAAGGTTGACTAAACCATACAATTTTTACTTTTCCGGTAGAGTCCTCTACTTCGGCTGTTGAAATTGCTATTTTAGATTTAAAAGTTTTAGTTGTTTTTAATTTGGATATCTTGCCAAAAACCACAGCATTATCGCCTTCATTCAAAAATTCGATGGCTTTAACTAAACCCGACTCTCCGTATCTGACAGGAAAATGTCTTAAAATATCAGAAACTTTGGTAAGACGCATTTTCACTAACGCTTTTTTTTGGAAAGGCGAAAGTCTTTGTATCTGTTCAATGATGGTGTCTGCTTTGATTATATTTAAGGACATTGTGCAAATTCACAATTAGGACCTACTCTACCAACATAACTTCCATCAGGGCAAAGCTTGGCATCTGCTGTGCAAAATATTGGTTCATCTTCTTCTATTATGGTGCCATCTTCAAATATTGCACCAGGTGGAATGTTATTGTTTGGGGTTTCTGGGCAAACAAATTCACAATTTGGTCCGGTTCGACCAACATAACTTCCGTCAGGGCAAAGTTTGGCATCTGTTGTGCAGACTATAGGATCTTTTTCATTTGGATTTTCGTATTTTACTGGATTTGGATTATAAATATAAAGCAGGCCTCCAAGAATAAAGACTACGATTACAAATATTATAATAAAAATTCTATTGTTCATATGATGATGTTTGGGTGATTTAAGCTTTGAGATCCAATCACCATAGACGTATTTTAGCATATTTTTTAGTGGATTGCAGAAGCTCTCGGGCCGCTAACTTGCCTCAAGTAATAGGAACACGCCGATACTAAATTGTCAATGCGGAGAGTGTGGGATTCGAACCCACGGTCCCGGTAAGGGGACACCTCGTTAGCAGTGAGGCGCTTTCGACCACTCAGCCAACTCTCCGATTGGTGGTGGTCGAAAGTTTCTTTCGTCCACCTATTGTCTGTTCGCATTTGCTCACAACGACAATTCTGCTCACTTTGTTCGCAGACCGGATGAAAAGCAAAGCAGTTTGCTTTTCATCCACTCAGCCAACTCTCCAACTTAAATATTCTTGCACGAAACAGGTCTTTTATCAAAGATTTAATAGATTTGACTATTTTAACTATATTTGTTAGCTTTAAAGAAGCCCGAGAGGGTTTTTTATTAGAAAGAATATATATGGCAAAAGCTTCAGTAAAAGCAAGGGCTCTAAAGAAACCGAAATTTAGTTCTCGGTCTGTTAACCGTTGTTTTAAATGCGGTAGAGCTAGAGCTTATATGGGGGATTTTGCTCTTTGCAGGATTTGTTTTAGAGAACTTGCCAATGAAGGTAAAATTCCAGGAGTAAAGAAATCATCTTGGTAAAATTATGAGAAATTAAATTAGCAGATTAACCAGATAGGAAAAATATATTAAATTGTATAATTTCCTACCTTTAACAGAATGAATGACCCAATAGGAGACTTTATAATAAGAATAAAAAATGCTGGAAGCGTGCGTAAGGCTAGCTTTACGGTGCCTTTTTCAAAAGTAAAATTGGCTATAGCCGAACTTCTTTCGGCTAAAGGTTATCTTGGTGTTGTTACTAAAAAGAACAAAGGAAACGCTAGATATTTAAATATAGAACTACTTTATATGGAAGACGGAAGTCCAAAAGTGAGAGGGGTGAAAAGGATGTCAAAACCTTCAAGACGTATATACGAAGGCGCTAAAAATATCAAAAAATTTAGAAAAGGGTTTGGATTGTCAATTTTTTCTACTCCTAAAGGCATTATGGCTGATACAGATGCTAAAAAAAGTAATTTAGGAGGAGAATTTTTATTTAATATATGGTAATTCAACTACGCTCACTATAAATAACAATAATATGTCAAGAATAGGTAAAAAAGGAATACAAATACCAGAAAAAACAGAAGCAGTCATAACTGGCGGTCTTTTTAAAGTTAAAGGCCCTAAAGGTTCTTTAGAAAGGAATTTTCTTCCTGAAATATCTATTACTATTTTAGACAAAGAAATAACTTTGGCTGTCGTTAAAGAAAATGGTTTAACCAAAGCTCTATGGGGCACTTACGCTTCTCATATAAAAAATATGATCCAAGGAGTAACTGAAGGTTTTGAGAAAAAACTTATTTTGGAAGGTGTTGGATTTAAATCTCAAGTAAATGGTAATAAGCTTGTTTTGGCTTTAGGATTTTCTCATCCTGTTGAAATAGAAATCCCAACAGGACTTGAAGTTAAATCAGAAAAAAATAACATAACAATAGCGGGAGTTGATAAAGAATTGGTAGGAAGTTTTGCTGCTAAAGTGAGAGATTTAAAGAAACCAGAACCTTATAAAGGTAAAGGTTTTCATTATCACGATGAAATTGTAAGAAGAAAGCAGGGCAAGAAAAGTGTATAAAAGTCAGTAGTTAGTATCTAGAAAATTATGAATACAAAAATTAAAAAAATACAAAGAGATAGAAGAAGAAAACGAATCAAAGCGAAGGTTTTTGGCGTTAAAGATAAACCAAGATTATCTGTATTTAAATCAAACAAATATATTTCAGCTCAACTTATTGATGATTTTACAGGGACCACTTTGGCAGCTGCTAGCAGTAAAGATGTGGTCGGTAAAGGAGTTTTGGTCAAAGCTAAAACAGTTGGGATAAAGATTGCGGAACAAGCTTTAGCCAAAAAAATAAGTAAAGTGGTTTTTGATAGAGGTGGTTATATATATACAGGAGCTGTCGCCGCTGTGGCTCTAGGAGCTAGAGAAGCTGGACTAAAATTTTAATAAAAAAATATGATAGACAAAGAAGAAAAAAAAGAAATAATAAACGAAGTAATAAATGAAGATAGTGAAATTAATACTGTAACTATAAAAGTAGCGCCTAGCGACAGTGGTTTTACTAGTAGAGATAAAAGAAAAAATGAACGCAGACCGTCTAGAAGACCAGAAAGAGTGAAGCAAGAATTTGATAATAAAATAATAAGTATCAGAAGAGTAACTAGAGTGGTTTCCGGTGGCCGTAGATTTAGTTTTAGTGTTTCTATGGTTATAGGTGACAAAAAAGGGAAGGTTGGTGTCGGTACTGGTAAAGCAACAGATACTCCAATCGCCATAGACAAAGCTATGAGAGCGGCTAAAAAGAGTATGATTAAAGTAAATTTGACTGATAAAAAGTCAATTGCTTACCCTGTAGAAGCCAAATACTCTAGTGCCAAAATCGTCATCCAACCGGCTCCATCTAAAGGAGTAATCGCTGGATCTGCAGTCAGGGTAGTTTTAGAGCTTGCTGGTATCAAAGAAGTTTCTTCTAAAATACTTTCAAGATCTAAAAACAAATTAAATATTGCCAGAGCAACTATCAAAGCTTTGGCTACTCTAGCCCCTCATTCAAATAAAATTACTAAAGTTGTCAAAGATGATGAAGTTATTAAAGAACAGGTAAAATAAATTATTTATGCAATTCCATAATTTAAAAAGAGATAAAGCAAACAAAAAGTCAAAACAAATTGGCCGTGGTGGAACTCGTGGTAAAACTTCAGGACGTGGCACTAAAGGTCAAAATGCTAGAGCTGGTGGCAAAAAAAGACCAGAGATGCGTGATATTATAAAAAGATTACCAAAACTTCGTGGTCGTGGTAAAAATTTCTTGAAATCCAGAAAGGAAGATTATGTACCAGTTAAACTTTCTGTTTTAGGAGAAATATTTGAAAACAAAGCAATTATAAATGGTAAAATTCTTTTGGAAAAAGGGATTATAAAGACTAGAAACGGAAAGATACCAAAAGTGAAGGTCTTGGCAGATAAAAAGATAGAAAAAACTTTTGTTTTTGAAGATGTTAAAATATCATCAGTCGTCAAAAAATTAAATGAGTAATTTTATTCATAAACTTAAATTAATAACAGGAGACAAAATTCTTAGAAATAGAATTTTGTTTACTCTTTTTGTATTGGTTTTGTTTCGTTTTATGGCTGTTATTCCAATACCCGGCATTGACACTCTTCGTCTTGAACAATTTATTTCTGGTAATGATTTCTTTGGTTTGCTAAACATTTTTTCTGGCGGTGGACTTTCAAATCTTTCTATTATTATGCTTGGTGTTTCTCCATACATTACCTCTTCTATCATTATGCAACTTATGACGGTGATGTTTCCCAAACTTAAGGCTATGTATCAAGAGGAAGGTGATGCCGGTAGGAAGAAATTTGCTCAATACTCAAGACTACTCACTGTGCCTTTAGCTCTAGTTCAGGGGTATGCTTTTATTACATTGCTTCAAAGTCAGGAAATTTTGGCTAAATTGGGCACTTTTGACCTTGTCACTAATCTTATTGTTATTGCTGCTGGCTCTATTTTGCTTATGTGGTTGGGTGAACTTATCAGTGAGTTTGGAGTAGGTAATGGTGTTTCGTTGCTTATATTCGCTGGTATCGTTTC
>MHWA01000004.1:33385-34007 GCA_001825335.1 Candidatus Zambryskibacteria bacterium RIFCSPLOWO2_01_FULL_35_19 | reverse complement strand
TTGGCTGCTACTTTGCTTATTGTTTGGGGGGTGGTTATTATTACTGAAGCAGAGAGGCCGATACCTGTCACTTATGCCAAACAAGTTAGAGGCAATAAAGTTTATGGTGGTGTTTCAACTTATCTTCCTTTAAGGGTAAATCAAGCCGGAGTTATTCCTATTATTTTTGCTCTTTCTATTTTGCTTTTCCCTCAAATGATAGTGCGTTTTCTCACAAATGTTGATAACCCTTTTGTTCAAAAGGCGTCTTCTTTCTTGCTTGCTCTTTTGTCCAACCAGACTTTTTATGGAGTGGCATATTTCTTACTTGTTTTTGTTTTTACTTATTTCTACACTGCCATTACTTTTGACCCAGATTCAATATCTAAAAATCTCCAAAGGAGCGGAGCTTTTATTCCCGGAGTTCGTCCAGGAGTGTCTACCTCTTCTCATATAGCTAAAATACTTTTCCGTTTGACTATGATTGGCGCTCTCTTTTTAGGTGTCATAGCTGTTTTGCCTCTAATAGTTCAAGCTTTATCTGGAATTCAAGCAGTCGCTATCGGAGGAACTAGTTTGCTTATCGTAGTCTCTGTTGTTATTGAGCTTGTTAAAAAGATTGATGCTCAAATTTCCGCTAGGG
>MHWA01000004.1:0-33358 GCA_001825335.1 Candidatus Zambryskibacteria bacterium RIFCSPLOWO2_01_FULL_35_19 | reverse complement strand
GGGAATATTAAATCAAAATTATTTATAAAATAATTTTGATAAATTTCTAATTGCTCTAATTGTATAAATTGACCTAAATTGGGGATTGAAAATTGGACATTTTTTAGAATAATTAGAATAATTAGGTTAATTAGAATAATTTAAGAATATGCAACCACAAACATTTATATTTTTTGGACCATCTGGTTCTGGCAAAGGAACACAAGCTCGACGTTTACAAGACGAGATTAAAAAAAGAGACCCAGATAGAAATATTCTTTATATAGAAACAGGTCAAAAGTTTAGAGAATTGGCCGAAAATGATTCTTTTACTGCTCAAAAAATGAAAAACATTTTAGAAACTGGAAACTTAGCTCCAGTATTTTTACCGATTTGGGTTTGGGCTGGTATTATGATAGAAAATGTAACAGGTGATGAACATTTATTTTTAGACGGAATGTCTAGGAGATTGGTTGAAGCCAATGTTTTAGATTCAGCGCTTAAATTTTATAAAAGAGAAAATCTTACCATCATTTCAATTGAATGTTCGGATGAATGGGCTACTAAACTTTTGAAAGGCCGAGGCCGAAGTGATGATACGGATGAAGAGATTAAAAAAAGACTGGGTTGGTATAGAGAAAACACTGTGCCGGCAATTGAGTATTTCAAAAATGATTCGGACTATAGATTTATACCTATTAATGGTGAGCAAACTATTGAAGATGTTCATCAGGAAATTATGATTAAATTAGGATTATGATCAAATACAAAACAGAAGAAGAGATAGCCATAATGAGAGAGGGGGGCAAAATTCATGCAAGGATTTTGAAAGAAGTGGCTAAAAAAGTTAAATCAGGGGTTAAAACTGACGCTCTCAATACTTATGCTGAAGGACTTATTGATGAAGCTGGGGGCACGGCTTCTTTTTTAGGTTATCAGCCTTATGATGCTAAAAAACCTTATCCCGCTTCTCTTTGTGTTTCTATAAACGAAGAAATAGTGCATGGTATTCCAAATGATGGTGGAGGCCGTATTTTGTTTGAAGGAGATATTGTTACCCTAGACCTCGGACTTACCTATAAAGGACTTATAACCGATGCTGCTATTACTGTGCCAGTAGGTAAGATAGATAAGAGAGCTGAAGAATTAATGAGAGCGACTAAAGAAGCTTTAGATAAAGGCATTAATGCTATGCGTCTTCATGGACATATTGGAGACATAGGAGATGCTATTATGCAAGTAGCTATTAAATATGGTTTTGGGGTTGTTGAAGGATTGTCAGGTCATGGGGTTGGCTACAGTGTGCATGAAGAGCCATATGTGCCAAATAAAGCCAATCGCGGTGAAGGGCCGGAGCTTAAAGAGGGGCTGGTTATCGCTATTGAACCGATGTTTTCTTTGGGTAGTAGAGATATAAAAAAGCTCTCTGATGGCTACACCTTTATCACTCGAGATAAGTCCTTGTCAGCCCACTTTGAACATACGGTTGCTATGGGGTATGATGGTAAGATTGAAATATTAACAAAATAATTATTAATTAGTTTTAGTTCGTCAAAAAATAGCTTCTTTTGCTCTAACAGCAAATTTTTTGCTAAAAATTTCTTTGTCCTCAGCTTTTCACAGCTTCCGGAATTTCGCTCAAGAACTATTTTTTGACTCATAATAATATGAATCATCCAAAAACAGAAAGAACTTTAGTAGTCATCAAGCCAGATGGGGTTCAGAGGACTCTTATTGGTGAAATTATTAAAAGATTGGAAAGGCCAGGATTAAAGTTGGTGGCTTTGAAAATGTGTTTGCCAACCGAAGAACATATAGAAAAACATTACACTTTAGATCCAGAATGGCGAAGGATAACAGGAGAGAAAAGAATTAAAAATGCTAGAGAGAAAGGAGAAAAATTACCAACAGAAGATCCTTTAGAAATCACGGCAATTATTTTAGAAAAATTAAAAAAATATATGACTTCTGGTCCGGTGGTGGCTATGGTATGGCAGGGAGCTCATTCAACCGAATTAGTTCGTAAGATAGTTGGGGGTACTGAACCAAGAAGTTCCGATGTGGGCACCATAAGGGGTGATTATGTTTTAGATTCATACATAATGGCTGACACTGATGGTAGAGCAGTTAGAAATTTGATTCACGCATCGGGCACATCTGAAGAATCTGAAAAAGAAATAAAACATTGGTTTAAGGATAATGAACTTATAGATTATCGTTTAATTGCCGAACAGATTTTGTATGATGTAAACTTGGATGGATTCCTTGAATAGTAGTATAATACAGATAGGATCACTTGGATATTTTCTAAGTTGAACATATTCAGGGAGGCCAATATCTCTATGATATGATGAGTGCTTCGGTGTTCTGATTTTTGTAGTTGAGGCCACCCACCTAATATTTTACAATTAGGGAATTATTCTAGGTGGTCCTACACTTTATCCGCCTTGGGCGGATTTTGTGTGCCAATATGTTATTATATTTTTATGTTAAAAAAACCCTTATTTTGGGAAATGTTTGTTTTACTTGCAATAGTGGGGGTGCTTAATTATATTGCCAATATTAATCATTTATATTGGTCTGTTTATGAGTTTGATAGCGTAGTTCATTTTCTTGGAGGGGCTACTTCGGCTGCCTTTTTTTTGTGGTTGTATTTCTTTTCTAGTTTTTTTAATTCTCAAGACAGGAGTTTAAAACATTTTTTAATAATAGCTATCACTGGAACAATTTTTATAGGAATTTCTTGGGAAATATTTGAACTTTTTCTTGGAGAAGATGTATTACTAAAAGCGGAATATCCTTATGATACTATGATGGATTTGATAATGGACCTTTTGGGTGCGGTCACTTCATCTTTCTATGCTTTTATTTGGGAAGAAAAAAATAACAATGAATCCCGTTAGAAATACCATGATATATTTATTATACTTAAAATTAAATACTAAACTTTTAGAAGCTAAATTTCTAACGGGATGAATAATATAAAATTAATATTTTATGGTGGAGTGGGAAGCACTACTGGAGCTAACATTATGCTCAAGGTGAATCAGAAGAAAATTTTAGTTGATTGTGGACTTTTGCAGGGGGCAAAGTTTGCTGAAGAAAAAAATTTTACACCCTTTAAATATAATCCAGCAGAAGTAGATTTGCTCCTTGTTACTCATTCTCATATGGACCACATAGGAAAGATACCAAAATTGGTCAGAGATGGATTTAAGGGGAAAATAATTTCTACCGAACAAACTTTGGAGCTAGCGCATCCAATGCTCCAAGATGCTTTAAAGGTATTAAAGGCAAAACATCCAGATAAAATACTTTTTGAGGAGGGAGATATACAAAAAACTTTTTCTCTTTGGGAGGGTAAAAAATATGGAGAAAAGATTGAACTTTTTTCGGGATGTTTTTTGGAAATGCAAAATGCTGGACATATTTTGGGTTCGGCCATTTTGAATATTTCTTGTAGTGATAAAAAAATTGCTTTTACTGGGGATTTGGGTAATTCTCCCTCACCCCTCTTGCCTGATACACAAGTTCCAAAAGATGTGGATTATATAGTAATGGAAAGTGTTTATGGAGACAGAAATCATGAAGACAAAAAAGAAAGAAGAGAAAAATTAAAACAAGCTCTTTTGGAAGGAATTAAAAAAGATGGTGCTATTGTGATACCTGCTTTTTCTATAGAGAGGACTCAAGTCTTGCTTTATGAAATAAACAATATGATTGAAGACAAAGAAATAAAAGCAGTGCCAGTATTTTTGGATTCTCCTTTGGCTTTGAAAGTGACTGACATATACAAAAAACATATGGATGATTTTAAAAAATCAGTAAAAGAAGAAATAAAAGCAGGAGATGACATTTTTGATTTTCCAAATTTTACTATGATTAGAACGGCAGAAGAATCTAGAGAGATAGAGAAAATAAAAGGAGCTAAAATAATTTTAGCTGGCTCTGGTATGTCGGAAGGGGGGAGAATCGTAAATCACGAAGCTCATTATTTACCTGATCCAAAAGCCACCATCATAATGGTTGGTTATCAGTCTGTTGGCTCTTTGGGTAGAGCTATTTTGGATGGCAAAAAGCAGGTTTTTATAGATACAGATGGTAATAAAAAAAATGGTAAAGAAAAAGTAAAAGTCAGAGCTACTATAAAAAATATCACAGGATATTCATCACACAAAGATTCGGAGCATCTGTTGGAGTTTGTCGAGAAAACAGCACCTCAAAAAGTTTTTGTAATTATGGGTGAGCCAAAAGCTTCTCTTTTTCTTACTCAACGCATCCGCGATTATCTTGATATAGAAGCAATTTATCCAGAAGAAGGAAAAGGTTATGAATTGATCTAATTAAACCCAACCTTATTTAAAATTCAAATACACAGATTGTTCACGGTCGTGAGTAATTTGTGTATGAGAAATAATACGTATTTAATTACGTAATTAAATACATACCAAAACAAAATTACAATAATATTATCTCGCGTATTCAATAGTGCGGGATTCGCGGATGACTACAACACGGATTTCACCGGGGTATTTGAGTTCGTTTTCGATACGGATAGCTATTTGACGAGCGGTCTCTTTAGCTTCTAGGTCAGTTACTTCTGAAGGGGTAACAAAAATCCTTATTTCTCTACCAGCTTGGAGGGCATAAGCTTTTTCTACTCCTGTAAACGAGGTAGCGATACCTTCTAGTTCACTCAATCTCTTTAAATAGTTTTCAACACTGTCGCGCCTAGCTCCTGGTCTAGCACCAGATATAGCATCAGCTGATTGGACTATGTATGACTCTAAAGTGGAATATGGATATTCGCCGTGATGAGCTTCCATAGCTCGGATTATTTTTTCGTCAGCACCAAATTTTTGTAAAATCCTTCTTCCAATTTCAACGTGAGTACCGGTAATTTCGTGGTCCACAGCTTTGCCGATATCGTGAAGCAAGGCTCCGGCTTTAGCTACAGCAACATTGGCTCCGATTTCGGCTGCTAACATACCGGAAATGTGAGACATTTCTATAGAGTGTTGCAATACATTTTGACCATAAGAAGTTCTGAAGTGTAATCTGCCGAGAATACCTGTGATCCTTGGGTCAAGATTGAAAACGCCACACTCATAAGCAGCAGCGTCACCTTTTTCTTTAATTATTTTGTTTATATCCTGTTTGGCTTTTTCTATCATTTCTTCAATTTTGGCTGGTTGGATTCTGCCGTCAGAAATTAAGTTCTCTAGTGCCACTCTTGCCACTTGCCTGCGGACAGAATCATATGAGGAGATGGTGATGAGACCTGGTGTATCATCAACAATAACTTCTACTCCGGAAGCCCTTTCAAAAGCTTTGATATTTCTACCTTCTTTGCCTATGATTTTGCCTTTTATTTCATCAGAGGGGATAGTGACGGTGGTAGAAAAAATTTCAGAAGAGACTGAATTGGCGAGTCTTTGGATAGAAGAAGTTAATATTTGTTTGGCTTTAGCTTCTATTTTTTCACCACCAGTATTTTCTAGTTTTTGCATTCTAACTAAAATATCTTCTTCATGTTTATTTTCTATCTCTTTCAACAATACTTCTTTGGCTTCTTCTTCTGATAGGTTGGAAATTTTTTGAAGTTCTTCAAACTTTTGTTTTTCTAAGGTTTCTATTTTTTCTTTGATTGTCTTTACTTCAGAGACTTTATTTTTGACTTGTTCAACTTCTTTGTCTATATCAACTTGTCGTTTATCCAAAAATTCCTCTTTTTTGATAAGACGGTCCTCCATCTTTTTAATTTTTTCGTCTTTTTCTTTGAACTCTATTCGGGCTTCTTTTAAAGTTTCTTCGGCCTTTTTTTCAGCTTCTTCGGTGATTCTTTTGGCTTCTTCTCTAGCGTGAAGCTCCATCTGTTTGACATGAATTTCTACCGAGCCACGCTGACCTAAGGAGATAATCCATCTTAAAAAGTAACCAAATCCGACACCAACAAATGCTGCCAGACCTGCCAGAAGCATTGCTAATTTTAATGACATATATTTTGCTGTAATTTAGATCCTATTTTAGATCAAGCTAGCCATAGCTTGAAATGAGAGTCTTTCCTTTGTTTTGTTGCAAATTAAGGACATTTTAGTTTAAAATTCTCGTTTTCTTATCTGAAATTCAGACTAAATTACTTTTGTTTAAATACTAATGAAAGTATTATACAAAATTATAGAATTTTATCAACTATACCGTATTTTTTGGCTTCATCGGCGGTCATAAAGAAATCTCTGTCAACATCCTTTTCCACTTTTTCTAAAGATTGCCCGGTATTTTTGGCCAGCATTTTATTTAATAAGTCGCGCTGTTTTAAAATATGTTTGGCACTGATTTCAATATCGGTCGCTTGACCTTCGCTACCACCATGAGGTTGATGTATCATCACTTCCGAGTTGGGTAAAATAAATCTTTTTCCTTTAGCGCCGGCTGAAAGCAAAACTGAAGCCATTGATGCGGCCATACCGACACAAATTGTCTGAATATCTGGCTTGATATAATTCATAGTATCTAAAATTGCCAAACCGGAATGAATGTATCCGCCCGGCGAATTTATATAAAGAGAAATGTCTTTTTTAGGGTCTTCGGTCTGAAGAAATAAAAGTTGGGCAATCGTCAAATTGGCGACAGTATCGTCAATCGGACCGCCAATAAAAATTATCCTCTCTTTCAAAAGTCTGGAATAAATATCATAAGCTCTCTCACCTTGATGAGTCTTTTCTATAACTGTTGGAACTAATATTGAATTTGTTTCGTTCATATCAGAGAGTATAGCATATATTTTCTTTTTTTCTAACTCTCTTCTGACTCTTCTCCTTTTATCTAACTCACCCCGCACTTCGTGTCGCCCTCTCTTAAATTAAGAGAGGGGAGGCGAGTTAGTTCTTAGGATTTTCCAACAATTTCAAAACCTCTTGATTGATCAAAATGGTGGCTACATAGATGCGCGCATTGGTTTCAGAAGCGTTTGGATAATGTTTCAATACTTCTTTAACTTCATTTTCTAAAATTTCTTTGTTTGGCTCTAGCTTTTCTACTTTAGCGATTTCATTGAAGATGAGTTGAACTTTAGCTTTTTTTTCTGAACTTTCTTTAAGATCTTTCTTTAAATCGTCTTCTGTTTTTTTAACTTGAATTAAATATTCATCAAATTTATGACCAACTCTTTCTACATCATCTTTTATTTGGGCTAGAGATTTATTAACCTCACTTTCTATTAAAATATCAGGCAACTCAATATTTGTATTTTTAACAAGTTCTTCTATGATAGAGGCCCTCTTTTTTTCTATATCTCGTATTTTTTTCTCATCTTTAATATTTTGTTTTACTTTTTCTTTAAGTTCGTCTAAGTTTTTGAAGTTTCCAGCAGATTTGGCAAACTCATCATTGAGTTCTGGTAAATCTTTTTCTTCTATATTTGGATGACTGTGACCTTTTTCATCAGGGTGCGCGTTATGCCAGTCGAAGTGAGCTTTGTTTTTTCTTATTTGCAACAGGACTTCATCAATCTCCTTGTCTGTGGTTTCTATGTTTTTATCCAACTTCGCTCCCGCTACGCTGGATCTCGCTATCGCTCGATAATCAGGCAATTCAAAAGAGGGAATTATGGCAAAAGTGGCTTTAATTTCAATTGGATTTCCTAAAGCTAATTTGGTAATTGAGACATTTGGTCTACCTATTATATCCAACTTTTCTTGCTCTATAATTTTAGAAAAGTGTTCTTTTAATATAATATCAGCCGCTTCTTCTAAAATTTTACCTTCACCTATTTTTTCTATCACTATTTTTTCGGGAATATGGCCTTTTCTAAAACCAGAAATATCTAAAGAATCACTAAATAGTTTTATAGCTTTCTTTCTTCCTAAATCCAAAAAATCAGCTGGAAGAGATATTTCTAGCTCTATTTCTGACTTTGGCAGTTTTTTCATTTTGACTTCGTATGTCATTTGTTTCGTCAGTTTATATCAAAATTTTATCTGAAGCAAGAAATTAAAAAAGAAGTGACTTATATTCACTTCTTTTTTAATTTGTATAAACAAAATATTTTATTATAACTCGGCCTCTATCGCAGCGGCTCCTTGATCTAGATTGTCTAGGTCAGTGGCATTTAGATCTGCCTCTATTGAATTTAATTCATCGGAATCGCTTTGTTGATTTAAAGATTCACTAATGGTATCAACTTCTTCTGTAGGTGCTTCATAAACAGGTTGAGATGACCGTGTTTTTAGAAAATATAAACCACCTATGACAATAAGAGCCAAAATAATAATAACAGCAACAAGCGGTCCGATAGATTTTTTTTCTGACTGCTCTTGCATTGGGGGCATTTGATTTGGATTAAAAGTATCCATTTTTATTTAAGTTAATTTATAATTTTTTAATCTTTAATTATCATCGGTTGTAGTGGCGGTCGAATCATCTTCAGATTCATCGTTTTCGATTTCTCTAAGTTTGTTGTCTCCCGGTTTTAGACTTTTTATTACTTCTACCAGAGCGGCGTGAGCTGCTTTAAGGTCTTTTTTAGCTTGTTCTATTTGAGTTTTAGTTGTTTCAAAAGCTTCTTTTATGGCACTTGCCGTAGTTGAAGCAGCTGGGTCAATAATTTCTGGAAGAGCTATAAGAGAGATACTTGTTTTAGCTGTTTCTATTTTAGTTTTAGCAATAACCAAAAGATCATTGGCTTCTGTTACATCAATATCTCTAGCTTCTATTTTTTCAATTCTTGATTCTATCCTAATAACCAAGATATCTAAACGATTGGCTGCAGTGCTAAACCTTTCTATTATTTTACTTATAAATTTGTTTACTCTTTCTGTGATTTGATCAGTAGTATTTTGTCTCCTTTCTTCTACTCTATTTTTTATTTCTTCTCTTTTTTGTTCTAGGTTTTGTTTTAATTCTTCTCTTCTTTCTTCAATTTTATTCTTTAAACCTTCTTTTCTTTCTTCTACTCTATTTTTTATTTCTTCTCTATTTTGCTCCATCTCTTGTTCCAGAGCTTCTTTTTTAGCTTCTATCTCGTCTTTAATAGTTTCTCTTTTTTGCTCTGCGTTATATTCTGAGGCTTCTCTTGCCGCTTCAGTATCAGAATAATTTGACTCAGCCAGAGATAAATTTGGTAAAGCTATTAAAGAAGCTATCATCAAAAGTAATAATTTATTTCTCATATATTTAATTTATTTGTAAATGACCATACGGTCCACACCAAACACTCTCTATTGTATCATGAAAATAAAATCAAGGGGAACCCTTTGGGGCATTTCTTCAAGGGTTCCCCTTGATTTTTAAACTTATTCGGCCACTTCTAATTCTTCTCCTTTAGTTGATTTGATGTCAATACGCCAACCGGTTAATTTGGCGGCTAGACGAACGTTTTGGCCACCTTTGCCTATTGTTAGAGATTGTTGGTCTTCAGAAACTATAACAGCGGCTTCTTTATTTTTTTCGTTTATTTCAACGGAGATTATTTTAGCTGGAGAGAGGGCGTCTTCTATAAATTCGGCTGGGTCTTCAGACCACTCTATGATATCTATTTTTTCTCCACCAAGTTCGGAAGTGACGGTAGCTACTCTGACTCCTCTTTGGCCAACTAAAGATCCAACTGGGTCAATATAATTGTCATTTGAAGCAACAGCTATTTTAGAACGTGAACCAGCTTCTCTTGCTACGGATTTTATTTCTATGGTCCCGTTTTTTAATTCAGGAGCTTCATTTTCAAAAAGTTTAACCAAAAATTTTGGATGAGAACGAGAAAGACGAAGAGCCACTCCCTTGGGACCATCTTCCACTTTGTATAAATAAGCTCGCACCCTTTCTCCTTGATTGAATCTTTCGCCTGGGATTTGTTCTTCGTAAGATAAGATACCAACAGCTCTACCAACATCAACAAAAATGTTACCTCTCTCAATTCTTTGAACAGTTCCAGATATAATGTCATCTTCTCTCTCACCAAATTCTTTCAAGACCGAAGACCTTTCAGCTTCTCTGATTTTTTGCATAATGACTTGTTTGGCTGTTTGACTGGCGATACGTCCATAATCTCCTTTTGATTCGAGATGGAAAATTATTTCATCTCCGACTACGGCATCTTTTTTTATTTTTTGGGCATTTGGAAGTAAAATATGATGTTCTGGATTGAAAAGAACTCTTTCGTCATCATTTTTTTCCGCTTCTTCTAGGGCATCCTCTAGAGACTCTTTGTCCATAAATACTTTTGTATCATCTACAACTATTTTCACTTGATTCATTTCTACATCGCCACTTTTCAAATCAAAATTAGCGCGGACTATCTGTCCACGTTTGCCGTATTCTTTTTTATAAGCAGTAGCTAAAGCCATCTCTATGGCTTCTATGACTTTTTCTTTTGCTATGCCTCTCTCTTCTTCTAATTGGTCAAGGACCGAATTTATTACTTTTAAATCAAACATAATATTAAATAAATTTCTAATTATTCTAATTAACCTAATTTCTAAAACTAGAAACATAAAATCCGCCGGAAGGCGGACATCTCTGATTTCAGTATTAGGACCATTATATACCTTGGTAAGATTTTGTCAACCTCTTGCTTAAAATCACACTTTTCCCTTTAACTTTAAAATTCACTGGCGTATAATATTGTGTATGGAAACCAAACTAGAAAATTCCAGTGGTATAGAAGGAAGAACAGGTGGATTAAATCCAAATTTATCACTTGAACAAAAACAAGCTTTACTTGGATCTACGTCTGAAAAATTAGAAGACCAAACCCCTACGGCTTGGGAAAATTTAAATAATGCGACCTGTGATTTGGAGATTGATTTGGAGATTAATGAGGAACAAATTGGAAAGTTTGAAGAGACTAAGGCATCTGCAGAAGTGGAAAATAAATATAACGAAATTAAAGAAGCTCTAGAATCTGTTTCTGAAAAAGATAAATTAAAAGAAAAATTTAAGACAATACGATTGGGTTATCCCAGATTTGAGCAAGATTCCAAAATTTTTATTGAGGATAATGTTTTATATTTAGATCTTGGTATCACTAAGCAAGAAATAACTGATTTTTTAGATACCTTGTTTATTTCAGAAGTTGCAGTTCCAGAATCTATATCACCACAGGAGCAGCAAATATCTCCTGTTGAAAATTCCACTGAGGCAGAAGAAGAACTCCCTGCTTGGACAGAAGATTTTGCAGAATTTGATAAATTGAGAGATGAATTAGCCAAAGCCGAAGCTACGAAAGCTAATTTTGGTACTGAAACAGGAGCTAGTATTGATTATTTAAAAGAAAAATATATTAGTGAAAAAGAAAAAATATATAATTTATTAAAAAGAAGTTGGCTTGGAGCAAATAATTTAGATGAAGATTCTATAAGCGAAGAACAAAAAAACAATCTCAATAGCTATTTATTTGAAGAAATGGTTGTGCGTGAGAATGATCTATATCTCAAAGCCATTAGGGCAAACAGAGAGAAAACATGGAAAGATAAAGCAAAAATAGAAGCAGCGAAAGTATTAGGAAATAAAGTAATTAAAGGATATTTAGGACTTTCAAAATGGGAAAGAAGAGGTGTGAACTTTGCATTAGGCGCTGGAGTAGGTTGGGCTCTTGGTGGTGGTGCAGGAGCATGGGGGACAGTTGGTTTTTTAGGAAAAAAACTTTTTTCTGGAGTGGCTGGTGTTGGCGCTGGGGAATTTGTTGAAACTAGAGCTGAAAAAAGATGGTCTGAAGATAATGAAAATATAGACATAGAGGAAGTAAAGTATTCCGAAGAATATTCAAGATTATCTTCAGAAGAAAAATTGGAACAGATTGAAAAGATAAAGAGAAAATATAAAGAAAAAAGAATAGCTTGGTCAATTAAAGCATTAGAAGAAGCTAAAGAGGAAGAAATAGAAGCTCTTAAAAATAATAATGAGATAGATTTAGAAGAAAAAGCAAATTATTTTTCAGAAATAGAGAAGAAATATGAAAAGAAAAAGTCTAGGATGGCTATGAAGAAAATGGGTATTGTTACGGTTGCTGGTGCTGGGACGGGAATGTTTGCCAATCTGGTTGAGGGTGTTTTTGCTAATGTCCCTGAAGTGGTTGGGTCAAACGTTGAACCAAATGTTGTAATAGAAAATAAAGCCAGTAGTAGTCTTGAACATCAAGAATTATTTAGAGGACCTAGAGTTGGATTTAAGCCCTCTGTTACTGAAAACACAGGAGTAAAAGTAGAAGCAGAACATATTACACTGAAGCCGAAAATGGGACATATTCCAAAACCCGTAGTAGAAACACAAACTCCAGAAAATCCAACTGTGTCAGAGCCCGAACCTTTAGAAGTTTCAACTAAACCTACTCAAACTGAAACTTCAAATACGGCTGAATCAATAGTGTCAGAGAAGCAGGAATTTGTCGAACCGAAACTTCCACAAGAAGATCATCCTTTTGTCGGCCCTATAGAACCTAAAGAGTCTGATTTTGTTGGTCCGATGCTACCTAAAGAAGAAGGTTTTGTCGGACCAAAACTTCCACAAGAAGAAATAGTTAATACCGCTACAGTAGAAAAAATATTTGAAAACCCAGAAAATTTGAAACATATAAAAATAGAAGGTAAAACCAATTCATTTTGGAATGTAGTGCAAAAAGGTCTTGAAGAAAATGAGCAATTTAGAGGATTTACTGAAGCTCAAAAAAATAATGCAATCTCTTATTTTACAAACAAAGGCATAGGTAGGGAAATAGGTGATCCAGAAAAATACGGTCTAACTTCTGATCCTGATTTTGGAGTTAAAGTAGAAACAGGTAAAGAAATTGATCTATCTAAGTTGTTGGGTGATGCAGAAGAAGTAAAAAAAGTTTTAGATGGAGCAGCTAAAAAAACGTTAGAAGAGCAACAAAATATATTGCACAAAGATGCTCAAATCGCTACTTATTTGCAGGAAAATCCAAATGTAAAATTGACTAATGACAAAGTGGCAGAGATTTTGGCAACTAAACCAAAAGTAGAAGCGATTAACGAGATACCCGAACCTTCCGAATCTGAAGCACCAGTAGAACCATCTCCAATTTTAAAAACTCCGACTGAAGTAGAACCAATCAAGTCTAATATTCCAGAAACTTTAGAAAATCCTGTTATTGTTGAACCTATCAAATCTGGTATTTCAGACAATTTAGAAACAAATTCTGATTCTGATTCTGAACTTGGGCCTATGGCTGAACCACTACCTCCACCAGAACTTGAGGGAAGTAAACATCTCGTTAACGATGTAAGATCCATGGCTTCTGATGTTAATAATATACTTTCTGGAAGTAAACTTGAAGCTCAAGTCGAAGAAGCGGTCTTTAATGGAATTGATGATGTCTATGGTAAAGATGGTTTTCTAGGTCTCGGTAAAGTAGCAGGAGTAAATACTCCAGAATGGGGAAAAATGGCAAAATTTCCAGCAAATAATGTAGTAGAATATTATACAGGTGATTCAAATAGAGCTGAATTGCCAGAAGAGATTATTAATGAATTGTCTCAATCCAAAAAACACAGCATTTTAATGAAGCAGGTAATTGGATTAATGGAACAAACAAATAATACAGTTAAGCCGTATAATAACGAAAATGTAGAGAAATTTTTAAGAAGACTAGTTAAGTATTCATTAGAGCATCCACAAAACCAATTATCAAAAGTAGCATAGTGTAATGAGTCCCATTAGATATAAATAACGAAAATTAAAAAAATGAATGAAGAATTTAAAATAAAAATAGTAAAAGATTTTGGACTGGAAAATATGGATTCTCGACAACGAGAAGAGATGATAGAAAAAATAGGCAATATGCTTTTTGAATCAGTGGTAGAAAGGGCTGTAGATGTAATGGATGAAGATGCGATGAATGAGTTTGACCGGACTATTGATGATGCTGGTAATGATTATCAAAAAATTATCTCTTTCCTTAAGTCTAAAGTTCCCGATTTTGACAAAATAGTTTCCGAAGAACTCTCTCGCCTCAAACGCGCTACCTCTGGTATTTTTGCTTAGTGGCATTTTTGTATTGACTTCTTTTGGGGGGTTTGCTAATTGTTTGCTTTTTGCTATAATTCAATTAATGAAAACTATAACAATATCTGAAGCCAAGAAAGATATGAAAAAAATAATAGACCAAGTAAAAAATCGCGGAGATGTTTTTGCCATAGGAACAAAAAAAATCATAGATGCTGTTATTATACAATTTCCAGCGAACCGCAACGAGAATTTGAATGAAATAACAAATATAAATGCTAACTCAAAAAGTTTTGATTTCTTAAAATACGAGCCGGATATTTACTCATATTCTGATATTAAGAAAAAGTATGCCTAAGTATGCCTAAGTATGCCTAAGTATGCCTAAGTATGCCTAAGGGGAAAATAGTGCTCACCCCTTTTCCTTTTACCGATCTCTCCGGTAGCAAAGTAAGACCGTCAATAATTCTCTCAAATCATAAAAAAGGAGAAGATTGTTTGGTCGCATTTATTTCATCATTAGGATTAAAAAGATCTGAATTTGATATTTTTGTTGAGCCATCCTCAAAAAACGGACTCAAAACTGATTCTGTCATAAAAATTGACAAAATAGCTACTCTTGAAAAGAAAATTATACTTGGGGAGATTGGTGTTTTGGAAAAAGCATATATTGTTGAAATTGATCAAAAACTCAAAAAATTATTTTCACTGATTTGACTTCTTTTAAGAGTTTGTTAGTATATGATATATTGATAAATAAGCGACTTTTATTTTGTCGCAATTTTAAAAAATAATTAATAATAAATTTTAATCAAAAAATTATGGCAGCAGAAGTATTTGATCGTTCAAAACCACACATAAACGTAGGAACAGTTGGTCACGTTGACCACGGTAAAACTACCTTAACAGCCGCAATTCTTAAAGTTCTTGATATGAACAAAGCGGATGGTTATGGTTCTCGTATTGAAGAAGTAGATAGCATTGACAATGCTCCAGAAGAAAAAGCTCGTGGCATAACCATTGCTTTGCATCATAGTGAATACTGGACTCCAGAAAGACACTATGCTCACATTGATGCTCCCGGTCACGCCGATTATATTAAAAACATGATTACTGGTGCCGCTCAAATGGATGGTGCGGTGCTTGTGGTAGCAGCTACAGATGGAGTGATGCCTCAAACTAGAGAGCATATCCTTTTGGCTCGCCAAGTCGGTGTGCCTAAAATAGTTGTCTTCCTAAACAAATGCGATATGGTGGCAGAACAAGATTTGATTGATTTGGTAGAAGAAGAAATTCGTGAACTTTTGACTAAAAATCAATATGACGGTGCTGCTACTCCTATCATCAGAGGTTCTGGTCTTAAAGCTTTAGAAGCTAATGATATGAGTGATGAATGGGCTCAAAAAGTTTTTGAATTAGTAAAAACTCTTGACTCTTATATCCCAATGCCTGTTCGTGAATTAGACAAACCATTCCTTATGCCGATTGAAGATATCTTCTCTATTGAAGGTAGGGGGACGGTAGTTACTGGAAAAATTGAAAGAGGCCAAGTAAAAGTAGGTGAAGAAATGGAAATAATCGGCCTTAAAGCGGCTCAAAAAACTACTATTACTGGTATTGAAATGTTTAACAAACAACTTCAAGAAGGACAAGCTGGAGATAACGCTGGTATCTTGCTACGTGGTCTCAAAAAAGATGATGTTCACCGAGGTCAAGTTATTGCTAAACCCGGAAGTGTTACTCCTCATACAGATTTTGAATCAGAAGTTTACATCTTGAAGAAAGAAGAAGGAGGCAGACACACACCATTTTTCACTGGCTATAAACCACAATTCTATATTAGAACTACTGATGTTACCGGTGAAGTGACTTTAGCCGAAGGGGTAGAGATGGTTATGCCTGGGGACACTGTGACCTTTAAAGTCAAATTAACAGCTCCGGTTGCTTTGGAAGAAAAACAAAGATTTGCTATTCGTGAAGGAGGTAAGACAGTTGGTGCGGGTGTGGTAACTAAGATTGTTGCTTAATATACGAAAATCATGCGAAAACTACGAAAAGATAACGAAATTAAATACGAAAAGTATAAAATAATTTCTAAAAATTTTTGTAGCCTTTCGTTGAGTTTCGCAAAATTTTAGTATCATCATGAAAGAAAGCACATTAAAAAAAGATTCTACTTTGCCTAAAAAGACAGAGCTTCGCGGGACAAAGAAAAAAAGTTCTTCAAAAAAAGAAGAGCCAATTTCTAAGTTGCGTATCAGAGTGATGGCTTATGAATATAAAGTGCTTGATCTTTCGGTTAAGCAGATTATTGACACAGCTCTTCGTTATGATGCTACGATTGTTGGACCGATACCATTGCCAACTGAAATAAAAAAGTGGACTGTCAATCGTTCTCCTTTTGTCTATAAAGACGCTCGTGAACAATTTGAAATGAGAATTCATCGGAGAGTGATAGATATCATCAACCCTTCTCCAAAAATAATGGATTCTCTAACCAACCTTTCTTTGCCTTCAGGAGTAAACATAGATGTGAAGATTATATAATTTAAAAGTTAGAAAAATACAAGTGTGCAAGTATCAAAAAACCACCAAAAGGTGGTTTTTTGTTTTTTATTGTTATAAGTCTTGCAAATATCTTACTATTCTGTTAAGCTACCAAAAGCCAAACGGCGTTTTTCATTGCCTGCCAAAGCTTTCCTTGACCCTCGTAGCTTTAGCGAAGTGGGTAGCGAAGGGCGGTATTTAATTAAATGAAATTTACATTAGCTAAAAAAATAAATATGACCCAAGTCTTTGGGGAAGATGGTAAAGCAAGAGCTGTTACTGTTTTGAAAATGGAGCCTACAGTGGTCTCTCAAATTAAAACTAAAGAAAAAGATGGTTATAGTGCCGTTCAAGTGGCTACTGGTTTTCGTAAAGAGAAAAATATTTCAAAACCTGTCTTAGGTCATCTTAAAGATATGCCATTGCCAGAAGGAAGAAAAGAGAGCTTCGCTACTCTTAAAGAGTTTAGATTGGATGATGTATTTTCATTAAATAAGGGAGATAGTCTTATGATAGAAACATTTGATATTGGAGAAAGTGTAAATGTTGCCGCTATATCAAAGGGTAAAGGTTTTCAGGGTGTGGTCAAAAGACATGGTTTCCATGGTGGTCCTCGAAGTCATGGACAAAAACATTCTGAAAGAGAGCCCGGCTCTATCGGCGCTACAGGACCTCAAAGAGTTTTCAAAGGATTGAGGATGGCAGGCCGTATGGGTAATGATAGGACAGTAGTCAAGAATTTAAAAATTGTTGATATAGATAAGGAAAACAACATAATGTTAGTATCTGGTGCAGTCCCAGGCAGAAGAGGAACGCTGGTTGAAATTCGTTCTACAAATTTAAAATAGAATTTTCAAAAAAATGGAAGCAGTAATATACAATCAAACAGGTAAAGAAACAGGAAAGATAAAACTTCCGGAGACAGTTTTTGGTTTACCTTGGAATGAAGATTTGGTCCATCAAGTAGCTACTTCTATGATGGCTAATAAAAGAACTCCTATTGCTCATACCAAAACAAGAGGAGAAGTTTCTGGTACTGGCAAAAAACCATGGAGACAAAAAGGCACCGGTAGGGCTAGACACGGTTCTCGCAGAAGTCCTATATGGGTCGGGGGAGGAGTGACTCATGGCCCTAGAAATGATAAAGACTATTCAAAAAAGATAAACAAAAAGATGAAAGCCAAAGCTCTTTTCACCGTCCTTTCTCGTAAATTTAAAGATGGAGAAGTGTTTTTCTTAGATAATATTTCTTTAAAAGAACCAAAAACTAAAGAAGCTAAAAATATCATAGTCTCTCTTTCAAAGATTAAAGAAATGAATTCTATCAACAGAAGGAAAAATGCTGTCTTTATTGCTCTTCAAGAAAAAAATACCAATACTTTGAAAAGTTTTAGTAATTTTGGTAATTTAGAGGTCGGAGATGTAAAAGATTTAAATGTTTTAGATCTGTTGCAATATCGATATTTGATAGTAACTCAACCCGAAGAATCAATGAAAACCTTTTCCGTTAAGTTGTCTTCTAAGGTTAAAATTGCTCCTAAGACTGAAAAAATTAAAACAGAAATTAAAGCAAAAACAAAAGTAAAGGCAAAAGTTAAAGTAAAATAATTTTTTATATGACAATAGATTTAAAAGCAAAATACGCGAATATATTATTGAGGCCTCGCATTACTGAAAAGGCTAGTTATTTGGCAGAATCAAATGTCTATGCTTTTGAAGTTGCTCCTTTAGCTACTAAGAAAGAAGTTTTTGAAGCAATCAAGATTTTTTATGAGATTTCTCCTGTTAAAGTAAATATCGTAAAAAATCCAACCAAGAATGTTTTTGTTAAAGGCAAAAGAGGCACCAAAGCTGGTGTCAAAAAAGCTTATGTATATTTGAAAAAGGGGGATAAGATTGAATAAATTGTTCTAATTAATATAAAGAAATGGCAATAAAAAATTATAAACCAACATCAAAATCAAGGAGACATATGTCAATTGTCGCCTATAAAAACGTCTTGACTAAAGATAGGCCTCTAAAAGCTTTAACTTCTGGTGTTAAGAGGTCTGTAGGACGAAATAATGCCGGTAGAATAACGGTGCGTCATAAAGGTGGTGGTCATAAAAGATTGTATAGAGATATTGATTTTAAATACAATAAACTAAATATTCCTTATAAAATAGATTCTGTAGAATATGACCCAAATCGCACTGGATTTATCGGTGTGGCTTCATATAGAGATGGTGAAAAAAGATATGTTCTTTTGCCTAAAGGTGTTAAGGTTGGAGAAAAACTTATAACGGGAGAAACGGCAGAAATAAAACAAGGAAACAGGTTGCCTTTAAAGGGTATTCCGACAGGCACTTTTGTTTATAATGTAGAATTAAAACCTCTTGGAGGAGCCAAGATTGCTCGTTCGGCTGGTAATTTTGTTCAAGTTTTGGCTAAAGATGCTGGTTATGTTGATTTGAAAATGCCATCTAGCGAAGTGCGTAAAGTTAAAGAAAATTGTTGGGCTAGCATCGGAGCTGTTTCAAACGAAGAAAAAAGACTTGAAAACAAAGGTAAAGCAGGCAAAAGTAGATGGCTCGGTATCCGTCCAACCGTCAGAGGCACTGCTATGAACCCAGTTGATCATCCACATGGTGGTGGTGAAGGTAGACAAGGGAGAGGTAGAAGACGCGCCGTCTCTATTTGGGGCAAACCAACAGGTAAAGGTCAGAAATCAAGACGCGCTAAGAAATATTCTAATAAACTTATTGTCAGTAGAAGGAAAGTGGGTAAGAAAAGATAACCCAATAATTTACGAATACACACGAATTTTAACTAATAGAAAAAATGAATAAAATAATTTCACCGGTAAATATAAAAGAAAGAGAGGGTCTAGATATTAGATCTGGAGATACTATTCGTGTTACTCAAAAAATAATTGAAAAAGACAAAAAAACAGGCAAACCGAAAACAAGATTGCAAGATTTTGAAGGATTATGTTTGGCAGTAAAGCACGGTAAAGAAGCGGGCGGAACTTTTACTCTAAGAAAAGTGGCCTCTGGAGTGGGTGTGGAAAGGATTTATCCGATTTATTCTCCAATGATAGAAAAAATAGAAATAACCAAACGTTCTAAAGTCCGTCGTTCTAAACTTTATTATATTCGTGACAAAGCAGCTAGAGAAATAAGGCGTCAAATGAGAAATATCAGAGCTTTACCTGATGCACCAGAAATTGAAGAAGAAGTATCTCCAGTTGAAACTGATATAGTTGAAGAAATAAAAGAAGATGTTGCCTAGTCAAAAGTGTCAAAGACGGTCTTTGACACTTTTGAAAAAAGATATAAAACAGCTATAATTTTCACAAATGCGCGGGTGCTGAAATTGGTAGACAGGCTACCTTGAGGTGGTAGTGCCCCTAGGGTGTGGAGGTTCAAGTCCTCTCCCGCGCACCATTAGGGAACTCATCGGTTTTTTGGCTTCTGGCAAAAATATTTAGTTATGGTATAAAGTGAGTACTATGCTTTACACTAAAAAAGGAGATGATGGAACAACTAAAACTTTTAGTTGTGACCAAAGGATTTCAAAAAGCTCAAACATCGCGGAAGCTTTGGGTAGCTTGGATGAAATAAATTCATTTTTAGGGCTTTGTAAGGTGCAAGCGGTGCATCTTGGTTATAAATTGGGTGAGACAAGTTTGGCTGAAATAATCCACAATATACAAAAAAATCTTTTTATCATTCAAGCAGAACTAGCCGGAGCTCCAAAAACTATCACTGAAGATAAGGTAAAAGAGCTTGAAGAGATTGTGGACGGTATTGAAAAAGAATTGCCACCAATAAAATCTTTCTTTATATCTGGTGGCTCATCAGATATAACCAAATGGCAACTGGGAGGAGCTGGACTTGGAGCTATATTTGATATTGCTCGCACTATCGCTAGGAGAGCAGAGAGAAGAACCATCGCTGTTGTTGAAGAAATTTCTCAACCAACACTTTTGAATTCTGATTCAAAAGAGGATTCCGCCAAAGTATCGGCAGGTAATGTAAGCAAGCAAACCAAAGCTTATTTAAACAGACTTTCAAGTGCTCTTTATGCTCTAGCTCGATATTCAAATCATAAAGTCGGTATTATGGAAGAATCTCCTGATTATAGATAACCAAAAACTAAAATAGCTTCTTTCATTCAATACAGAAATTTTTTGCTAAAAATTTCTTTGTCCTCACCTTTTCACAGGTTCCGGAATCTCATTCAAGAACTATTTTAGTTTTGGGGCCAAAAAAATAAAAAACATTGTTTCTGCGTTAGGTCATAAAGATAATGCTCTTGAAGTAATTTATTTGAGATTTTGTTTGGGAATAAAAACTGGAAAAAAGACTTATTTTATGTCAAAATACTCTTTGTAAGATGGTGGTAGTAGCTCAGCTGGTAGAGCGCCGCTCTGTGGAAGCGGAGGTCATGGGTTCAAGCCCCATTTACCACCCACGAATTTTTAAGGAATGTAATGACTATAAAAATTCAGTGTCCTGAGTTAAACGAAGGGCAAAGAAATTTTAACGAGTAATGACTATAAAAATTCAATGTGGTGAGCTTGTCGAACCACTAGAATTTTGTTTTTAATATGAAAAGATTAATTTTTATTTTTATAATAGCTTTTGTTTTAAATTTTATTTGGGAAAATTTACATTTTGTGCTTTATGATAATTATTTGGGAGGACCCGTTTCTAGGTTTATTTTATTGCAAGCTACTGTCGCTGATGCTTTTTTGATTGTTTTACTTTCTCTGCCATTTTTATATAAAAATTATTTTAAAAATAAAATGTGGCTCATAATAATTTTTGGAATAATAATGGCTGTCTTTATTGAATGGTTTGCTCTCTATACTAATTGGTGGCAATATGGTCCAAATATGCCTATTGTACCTATATTGAAAGTTGGACTGACTCCTATGATTCAACTTGGCATTTTGGGATATTTTTCGTTAAAATTGAGCAATCCACACAATTGTCAAATGTAGTTTTTTTATTTTGATATAATGAAATATAGATATGGAATCCCGTTAGAAGTTGCGGAAATTAAAAACGAGATTCTTTTATTAATAGTTTAATTTGAGTAGTAAGTTATATTTATAAATATAATTTCCTACTTCTAACGGGATGGAACCAACAAATACAGATTACAAACAAATGCTCACAGAAATAATCAAAAAACAGATTGTTATTTTGGGTCCAGAAATTGCCGTCCTCAAAGCCAGAGGAGTAGAAGGATTAAAAGTGGCCGACGACGGGGCCGTTATTGAAGTTTCTGGACCTGAACAAGTGGTTTTGCAAAAATTAATAGATGAATATGTTGCTCTTTCGGGAGAGATAGTTAAGAATGCTGTTAATTCTATTTTTCAAAAATATCCTTCAATTCAACATTAATTTAAACAATTTAAATATAATATGAAAAAGTTCTTCTTCTTTACGTTTTTAGGGACAATCTTGCCCACAATGGTAATGGCTCAAAATATAAGTGAGTCAATATCTAATGATGGAGTTGCTTACGCCTCTGTTTTTGCTGATAATTTTTCTTTGCTTTTGTCTATTGTTATCGGGATTATTGCAACATTTTTTGTTTTTAGAGTAGCCAGAAAGCTTGGGGGCGGACTCTTTGGTTTGGTCCTTAATTATATTGGAATCGGGATGCTCTTTGTTGTATTAGGCACTATAGTTATGGTTGTTGATAAATGGGTTTTATATTTTTGGGTTAATGTCTCCAGCACGGTCTTCTTTGCTATAGGATATATATTTATGGTTATTGGTGCCAATAAACTCTTTAAAGGCATAATGAATACTTAATATGAATATTGCGCTTCTATCAGGCGCCACAATGTCTCTGATTTTAATTTCAATAGTTTTAATATTGGCTCTTTTTGTTTTTTATTTTTATTTTTTGTTTAAAAAAAGAGAAAGGGAAATAATAAAAGAAAGAGAAGAGTCTACTCGTCGTATCTATGAGCTCGCCATCCTCAAAGAATTGGGAGAGAGAGTGGGGTATTCTTTAGATGTAGAAGAAATATTGCAAATTATCACTGGTTCTCTAAAACAGTTTATAGATTATACTGCTGTCGGTTATATTGTAGTTACTCCAGAAAAAATAAAAATAAATACTCATCTTGCAAAATCTGTCAGTCATCTATTTTTAAAAGAAATGAAAGATAAGATGACCGATTCACTCTCTGCTTTGACTGACCAAACTTTTGATAAATTTAAATTGGATGAAGTAGTTTCTGGAGCTATTGTAATAGATGAAATCAAGCAAAATATCGGTTCTCTTTTTAATATCCCTTTGGTTATTAGCGGCAAAGTAGTCGGAGTTTTGACTGTGGCCCATATAAACAAAGGTTTATACAAAGAAGATGATATGACTATTTTGTATAAGATAACTAATCAGGCATCAGAAGCGGTCACTCGTTTACACGAAGTGGTTAGAATAGAAAAGGGGAAATTAAATGCGATGGTAGAAAGTATGCAAGACGGTGTTTTGATGGTTGATATGGATTATAGAGTAGTGGTCGCTAACCCTGCTATCAAAAAAATTATAAAATTTGAAGTAACTAAAGATATAAATATTTTTGACTTTATTGATACTCTCGGTGGTAAGTTTGATATTCACGGAAGACTGGAAGAAGCTTTGGTTAATAAAAAAACTTTTGTTTCTGAAAGGATAAACATCAACGACTCATTTTTTGAGATTGGAGTCTATCCGGTTTTGCACTCCAATCATAAAGGGGAAAGTCAGATGCATGGAGCAGTGGTGGTTTTCAATGATATTACTAAAGATATTGAATTAGAGAGAGTCCGAGAAGAATTTACAGGTATGATAGTGCACGAACTACGCTCACCTCTTGATGGTATAAAAAAAATAACAGAGTCGGTGGTCGCTGGTACCATTGATAAAAATTCTGATAAATTTGACGAGTATTTGAAGTTGATTTATCAGGGCTCCGCATCGATGCTTGAATTAGTTAATGATATTTTAGATCTTTCTAAACTTCAATCTGGTAAATTTGAAGTTAATAAAGAACAGGCCAACATCAAAGAGGTGATAAATAACAGAGTTTCTTTTTATAAGGTTTCAGCTGATGTTAAAAAAATAGGTTTGGAAACTTATTTAGATGATAGTTTGCCAGAGTTGGCTGAATTTGATCCTCAAACATTAAAACAGATTTTAAATAATTTTCTATCAAACTCTCTGAAATTTACTTCTGTCAACGGTTTGATTTTGGTTTCTGCTTTTGTTTATGACCCTAAAGAACATTTTCCTAAAAATTTTGATAGATCAAAAGTTTCGGTTTTCCCAGAAGAAAAAGATATCAAAGTGAAAGTGCCTTCTTTGTGTGTGGTCGTCTCTGATACTGGTATTGGTATTCCAGAAGATAGTATCAAAGATCTATTCCACACCTTTAAACAGGCCAAATTGAGTCCAAAAGAGGGAGAAAATAAGGGCACTGGTTTGGGATTGGTTATTGCTAAAGGTATTACAGAGGCTCACGGTGGAGCAATTGGCTTGGTTTCAAAAGAGGGGTTTGGTACTAGTTTTTTCTTTACTATTCCACTTAACTAATGATATTATATATGTATTATAAAATAAAAATGACAAATTTATGAAAAAGATTTTAATAATAGATGATGACCAGTTTTTTTCTAAAACACTAGAAGCTGCTCTACCTAAAGAGAGATATGAGTTGGTATCTGCTGAAGATGGAGAAGTAGGTTTAGAAAAACTTAAATCTGAAAAACCTGACCTCATAATTTTGGATTTGATGATGCCAAAATTGGACGGGACTGCTTTTTTGAAAAAACTCCAAGAGGATAATGATTTGCCCAAAGTGCCTATTTTGGTTTCCTCCAATCTTTCTAGTGTTAAAAAAATAAGTGACGTGATGTCTATGGGGGTGGTTGGCTATGTGATCAAATCAGACGAAAGTTTGCAATCTATTGTTCAAGATATTGATCGAGTTTTGGGAGAAGATACCGCCAAAAAAGTTGAGTAATTACAATATTTTTGTCATAAGGTAACCGAAATATACAGCTAGCACATTGCTTGGGATAAGACCAAATAAAGTGCCTATTAAATAGTCTTGAGTTTTTATTTTGGAAACACCCATCAAAATATTTAATACATTAAAGGGCATAATTGGGATTATTCTCAATATGACAAGGTCTAAGATTGCACCTTTACCAAGTTTGCCGTTGTATTTATTTATATACTTTAAGTATTTATTTTTTAAAATACTTTCTACTCGTTTTTGACCCAATTTTCTTGATATTATAAAAACTAAAAGAGAACTTAAAAATCCGCCAATAATGGTATAAAATAACCCATATCCAAATCCAAACAAAAGGCCAGCGATAGCCATAAAAGGAGTGGATGGAATGAAAATTGTCCCTATTATGTAGATTAATATGAAAATAAATGGAGCCCATATACCAAAATTTTTAAGATATTCTCTTATTTCTCCTAGGTCAAAATTACTGCCAAATATTTGATAAATAAAAAGTGATCCTATTATTAAAATCAAAAAAACAATAAAAAAAATATTTTGCAATTTTTCCCATGACATATTATAATAATATCATTATTTATAAATAACTAAAAAGATGTTTAATCAATTTTTTGGAGAAGAGGGGGTTAAGAGAGTTTCAAAGTGGACTGCTATTTCACTTATGCTTCTTTCGGCCTTTCTTTTAGTAAAAATTATCGGAGATTTTAAAAGATTGCCAACTGTCGGCAGGGAAATTTATCCTCAATCAACCATTAGTGTTTCTGGTACTGGCGAAGTTTATGCTATACCTGATATTGCCACTTTTAATTTTTCAGTAATTGAGCTAGGTAGCACTGTGGTGGAAGCTCAAGAAAAAGCCGACCAAAAAATGAGTAAATCTCTAGCTGTAATCCGTCAGTTGGGAGTAGAAGATAAAGATATTAAAACTACTAGCTACAATGTTTATCCTAAATATGAATGGAATCAAGTTGCTTGTATAACTTATCCTTGTCCTGCTGGTAAAAATGTTTTGAAAGGTTATGAAATCAGTCAGACCATCACTGTCAAAGTGCGAGATACAGAAAAAGTGGCAGATTTGGTTACTAAAGTAGGAGCAACAGAAGTTTCTAATATAAGTGGAGTAGAATTTACTATTGATGATAGAGATAAATATGTATCAGAAGCTAGAGAGGAGGCCATTGCTGAAGCTAAAACAAAAGCTAAAGAGTTGGCAAAACAACTTGGGGTTCGTTTGGGTAAAATAATGTATTACAACGAAAATGGCAATTACCCTATGTATTATGATGAAAAAGCTATGGGTCTTGGGGGAGATGCTATGGTTTCTTCAGTAATGCCAGCTAGAGCAGAATTACCAACTGGAGAGAATAAAATAATTTCAGATATAAGTATTACTTATGAGATTAAATAATGAACTTGACTTTGTTTTAGATGGGAGTATAATGAAATTACAATTTAATAAAAAGACCCCGTAAGGGGTTTTTTAATAAGGAAATTAATAACAAAATATTATGTCAATAATTAGTTATTTGAAGGAGACAAAAGGAGAACTTTCTCATGTCAATTGGCCTACCAGAAGGCAGTCGGTCATCTTTTCTGTTGTCGTTATTATTGTTTCTATTTTGACTGCTCTCTTTTTAGGTTTGTTTGATTTTGTTTTTTCACGAATTTTGAATTTATTTATCTAAATATGTCTAAACAACAAATACAAGAAGGTAGAAATTGGTATGCTATTCATACCTATTCTGGCTATGAAAATGCAGTAACCAGAAATTTAAAACAGCGTATAGAGTCTTTGGGTATGGAGGATAAAATTTTTGATGTTATTGTGCCAACGGAGAAAAAAATAAAAATAAAAGGCAACAAGCGGGTAGAGGAAGAAGAAAAAATTTATCCGGGGTATGTTTTAGTGGATATGATAGTAACTGATGATTCGTGGTATATAGTGAGGAATACTCCGAGAGTAACTGGTTTCGTTGGGGCTGGAGTTTTCCCTGTGCCACTTGATCAAAAAGAAGTAGATGAATTATTTAAAAGGATGAATTCAGAAAAGGTAAAACATAATATAGATTTATCTTTAGACGATGCGGTTAAGATAGTTGACGGTCCATTTAAGGATTTGGAGGGTAAAGTAGGAGAAGTAGACGAAGAGAGGGGTAAAGTCAAAGTATTGGTGCCTATGTTTGGACGCGAAACCCCAGTAGAGCTGGATTTCTTGCAAGTCAAGAAAATTTAAGGTAAAGTGTAGCTCGTCAGAAAGTAAATTTGCAAAAGTCCTCGGATCTCCCTGTTATACGGGCCAGACTTTTGAAATTCACTTTCTGACTCGCAAAAATAATAATTATGGCAAAAAAAATAACAAAAAAAATAAAATTAGTAATAGCGGCAGGTAAAGCAACCCCTGCGCCTCCTGTCGGGACTGCTTTGGGGCCAGCCGGTATAAACATTGGTGAATTTGTTACCAAATTTAACGAAGCTACTAGAGAGATGACTGGCGCCTTGGTGCCGGCTGAAATTTCTGTTTATGAAGATAGGACTTTTGATTTTATCTTAAAAACTTCACCTGCTTCTAGTCTTATTATGAAAGCTATCGGTATAGAAAAAGGGTCTGGTAAAACACCTATTCAAAAAGCGGGCTCCATCACTCGCAAACAACTTGAAGAAATCGCTCAAACCAAAATGGTTGACCTCAATGCCAACGATTTAGATTCAGCAGTCAAAATAATCGCCGGCACTTGTAGGAGTGTGGGCGTAGAAGTGCGTTGAATCGCACTTCTACGAACCGGAGGATGACGAGCCGAGGTGGGCCCGCGAAAATTTTCAGCAGAAAATTATGTGTGGGTGGAGGTGAAATAAGATAAATAAAAAAATGAAATAGTACTGTTCCTGCGTTAGGCCGTAAGGATATGGCTCTTGGAATAGTACTATTTCGTTTTTTTTACAACAAAAAGACTTTTTAAACAAGTCTTTTTGTTTTGTTTAAAATGTGTAAACTTCACCATGGAGGTGATTATGTCACAACGACCATCTTGGGAAGAGATTTTCATGATCAATGCCATTATTGCCGGGATTAGGTCATCTTGCCTAAAACGTCAAGTTGGTGCTGTGTTGATTAAGGATAAGCGTGTCATTGCTTCTGGATACAATGGAGCACCACCGGGTGTTGAAACCTGTTTGGATGTAGGAGAATGCTTTTATGAAGCCTTAGCCCATAAAGACTCAACAAATGGCAATGGTCTTGGAACTTTTGAGATACTGAGAGAAGAAAGAAAGATCTTCTGCTCGGCAGTCCATGCAGAGAAAAATGCTATCAACCAATGTTCGATATATGGAATGTCGGCCGTTGGTGCAGTGTTATACATCACAAATTTTCCGTGTCCAGGATGTGTGAGAGATATCATTATCCCTAATAGGATTAAACATCTGGTCGTTTGGAAGGAGTATTTGCAAAATAAACTCCTAACGCACGATGAATACTCTCTTTCAAAACATTGGCTCGGACAGGTAGGTATCGGAATTACCAAACTAGATCTTTCACAAGAGAGAGTTAAAGAGATATTTGGGATGGCTCTGACTGTCGGAAATAGATTATCGTATCGGTTTGATGTTCCAACAAGCTCGCTGCTGTAGTCAATGACTACAGCAGTTTCTTTTTATAAGAGGAGTGTTTGATGTTTAAAAGGTTTGTGCTAGAGTGATGCAGGAGGTTTTTATGAAAATCGGTATCAGTGAAGATATTATTGAGGATTTGTGTCTAACTGATAGTATAGGATACTATCCTCGTCAATTGGTATCCAAAGGTCATGAAATACTGGTTGTGGTCAACTCTTCTGTATACGACTATAGGGAAATGGTTTCCGGTCAGGTACGCACACGTCCACTTGTTGGTGAGAATCTGACCATTTACATAACAAGTGAAAGTTCAAAACCAGTTTTTCCAGGTGCTCCGGTGAAGATCGTTTTGATATTTCCCACCCAAGTTAGTAACTGGTGGGACATCTATAATCACCTCTGGTATGAGGTCTAGCCACGGCGCGTCTTTAGGGACGCGCCGTTTACATTTTTTTAAAATAAGCTATTGTTTAACACAGAGGAGTACACATGCTTGAAAGAATAAGAAGCCTTTTGGGTTCAAACGGTGAATCTGGATGGCCTGTGGCCGCTCGCGACCGCATTGCCTTTCCATCTTCATCGGAACTTCGAGTAACCGAAGCTAATGTTGGCCTGGCTTTTCTTTGGACAGTTCGGGACTCGATAGTACCGGAACTTGAAAAAGGAAACTTGGCTATTGCTTCTAACTTCTATACTCCAGCAGGTCTTGAACCGATGGTGAGAAACATTTTGGGTAATCCGTATATCCGCTATGTCATCTTGCTGGGCGAAGAATCTTCATCCAGAAAAATGGATGGTAACAACAACGAACTGACCAGTGCTAATGCTATCAGGGCGTTTTTTGAGAAAGGAGTCAATGAACATCGCAAGATTGATGGATTCAAAAATGCTATTTACTTTGACAATAATATTCCGCTCGAAATGATTGAACTTGTCAGGGTTAGCGTGGAGTTGATTGATCTCAATCGAGAGATGCTGGACGCATCTTTTGAAGAAAAGATTACAGCCGCCAATCGCATAATGAAATCACTTGAGCGAAAAGATCCGTTTGCTGAGCCCGCAGTCTTTGGCTACGAAAAAGCAGACGAGTCTTTCCCGTATGAAGGTGGACCAATCGTTGTTCATGGTGACAATATTCCAGATGCTTGGATTAAAATGCTTCGTCATCTCTGGCGTTATGGTCGCACTAATTACATGAATGTTGGTACCGATCGTTTGGTCAAAGAAGTTAACAATATGACGGTGGTTATTCATGAGCCTCAGGACATGGATTTGTCCCTCAATCCTTTCTTGGTTCCTTTGACTCCTGAAAAGATCGAAGCGTACCAGGCAGAAATCTTATCTCCGCTTTTACCGGAAGGTAAAGCTTACACCTATGGCAACAAACTACGGGCGTATTTTTATCCAGATGCTAGTGGTATCAAAGATCTGGTAACCACAACTAAGTATATGGATTTTGAATTCGGCCAAGGTCCTTGGATTGACCAAAATGTAGACTATCGAGAAGATGTTTGCAGTATCGACCAAATCAAGGATGCTATAGATGTCCTGAAACGTGACAAGTATTCCAAGGCGTGCATTGCTTTGACTTGGCATCCGGCGGACGAGCTGATGCGTAAACATAATTCGTCACCATGTCTTGTTTTAATACAAGCAATGGTTCAAGACGAAAAGTTGAACTTGACCGTCTTCTTCCGAAGTCACGACATGACCCAAGGTTGGCCGGAAAACGCTTATGGTTGTGCAGTTATCCAGGCCGAAATCGCCGAAGCCATCGGATTACCAACAGGTATCCTGACCATAATCTCTGGTAGTGCTCAGATTTACAACAACTATTTCAAGCAGGTTGAGGAAGTATTAAGAAGGCACTCTTCCAGTTTGAAAAGCTGTACTGATGCCAGGGGTAACTATCAGATCGAGATCGTCTATGCAAAGAATGGAGGGAAAATTAAGGTCTCACTCTTGCATCCTGAAAGCGGGAAAGTGTTGGAAAGGTATTTTGGAAAAACAGCTAATGAGTTGCGAGACAAAATTGCTGTGGCGGATCTTCCGACAAACCATGCGATTTATCTTGGTACAGAACTGGCTGTAGCGGAGCTCAAACTCAGAGCCGATGAGCCTTACGAACAGGATACCAGTCTTCAATCAAGTACTTTATTTTAGCCAAAAGGGCACTGTTTCGACAGCGCCCTTTCTTCTTGTCCGGTTAATTCAAAATTTGACCTTTAAGTGTCTTTGGATCTTTGCCGTCCCAACTAATTTCACCAGTTAAAACTTTTTCAGTGATGACGGGTTGCCACTTATGTTCAACTTCATTTACTCTTTTAGCTAAAGTTTCGGCTGTATCATCTGGGAAAATTGGAACTGACTGGCTAAAAAAGAGGGGACCTTCATCATATTTTTCGGTAACAAAATGCATTGACACAGCTGAATGAGAAACCTTCTCATTTTTATACGCTTCCATTACCACTTCGTGGACGTGGTGTCCGTACATACCTGCTCCACCAAATCGGGGCAGAGGTCCGGGGTGAATGTTAATCGTCTTTTGGGGGTCTAGGCCTGTGACCAATTTGAGCCAACCAGAAAGACAAACTAAATCTGCGTTTTCTGTCAATTTTTTATAATTTTCGGCTGTGCCAAATTCTGAAGGGTCTATTTTGTTTCCGTCTTTGTCTATAAACTCACCTGATTCGGGAAGTTTGCGCGCTGGAAAATGCACAAAATGAATTCCCAAACGGTCAGCCCTCTCTCTTACCCCGCCGTTTTTGTGATTTGAAACTACAGCTAAAATTTCGGCGTTTAAAATACTGCTCCTAATAGCATTTACCATATTTTCAAACCCACTTCCTCCACCATCTTTTGTGCCTGATGCAAATATCACTATTTTTTTCATATTTGTAGATTATAACAGATTTATTAATAATATTACTAAAATTATTTATATTATACCTACATCAAAAACTCACGGTCGTAAGAAAGCGGTGTATATGATATTATTAAGTTATGCCTATTAAAATTAAAAAAGAAAAAGTTGGCAAAGAATTGGAGATTAGTAAAGGGTTGGAAAAGAAAAGCAAAAGGAAAAATCTTCAAAATATTATTCTACAAACAGTTTACGTGGCTGGTGTTATTGGAGTGGGGTTAGTTGCTCCAAATGTTTTATTAGCAATGAAAAAAATAGGTCTAATTTCCAATTTCAGACAAAAAGAGTCTATAAATATTTCTAGGAACAGGCTTATTAAACGGGGAATGCTAGTATTGCAAAATGGTAAACTAAAAATTACTAAAAAAGGAAAACTTTTCCTTTTAAGAAATACTTTTTACAAAAATAAAAAAATTAAAAAAGAAAAGTGGGATGGAAAATGGCGAGTGTTAATTTTTGATATTCCAGAAAGTTTGAGATTTATAAGAGATCAAATACGAGCTACTCTTGTTGCCGTGGGCTTTAAGAGACTTCAGGATAGTGTTTGGATTTATCCATACAATTGCGAAGATTTGATTATATTATTAAAAACTGATCTGGAGATAGGTAAAGATTTGCTGTACATGATAGTCGATACTTTGGAAGACGATGAAGAAATAAAAAATTATTTCGGTTTAAAATAGTTTTATTTTTCACATTTTATATACATTAAAAAATTACGACCGTGAGTTTTTGATGTAGATGTGGAAAATGTTATATTTTGGTATCATATTTAGAATGAAATCTAGTGAAAGAAAAATTGCGATGACGGATTTGGAAACTAGTGGTGATATTTTTGGAGTGCACGAAATATTGGAAATTGGTCTTGTTGTTTTTGATCCAAATACTTTTGAAATAGTAGATACTTATAACCAAAAAGTTAGGCCTATTCGGATTGAAAATGCAGTTCCTGTTGCTCTTGAATACAACGGGTATAATGAGAAGGATTGGAAAGAGGCAATAAGTCTTGATAAAGCTATAAAAATATATTCAGAAAAAACTCAAGAATGTGTTTTCTGTGCTTACAATGTTGCTTTTGATTGGGGCTTTATAAGTGATGCCTTCAGGAAAGTTGGTATTGAAAATCCTATGAGCACAAGAGAAAATCATGATCGACTTGATATGCTCTCTATTGCTTGGGAAAAAGGACTAAAAAACGAAGATAGTTTTAGTCTAAAAACAGCTTGCAAATTTTTTGATATTGAACCAGAACCAGAACCTCATAGTGCTTTAAATGGTGCGATGACTGCTTATAAACTATTTAAAAAATTGAAATGAAATTAAAGATTAAAAAAATACATCCAGAAGCCAAACTTCCAGAATATGCTAATTCGGGAGATGCTGGTATGGATTTGTTTGCCCTTGAGAAAGTTATTGTAAAACCAGGAGAAATAAAAAGAATTAGAAGTGGAATTGCTATGGAGTTGCCAGAAGGATATGTTGGACTTTGTTGGGATAAAAGTGGCATGTCCATAAATCATGGTATGAAAGTTCTTGCTGGAGTTATAGATTCTGGGTATAGAGGAGAAATTATTATGGGAGTGGTAAATTTAAGTAAAGAATCTTATGCTTTTGAAAAAGGACACAAAGTAATGCAAATGTTGATCCAACCTATTGAGATTATGGAAATCGTTGAAGCAGATGAACTTTCTAATTCTCAAAGAGGTGAAGGGGGTTTTGGTAGTACTGGAAAATAAAATGAATATTCAACAAAAAATAAAAGATTGGATAAAAGAGGCATTGAAGATTGATGGTGATTTTGTGCTTGCTCACCCAAAAGATATTAAAAATGGTGATTATTCATTTTTTAATCATTCTCCAAAAACGGAGAATGATTTGGTGGAAGTTTTAAATAAAAATAAAATTTCGGAGATTGATAGGATTGAAGTGGCTGGTAAGTTTATTAACTTTTATTTAGCCAAAGAGTTTTTTGTTAAATCAGTTGAAGAAATAAATAAGCAAAAAGAAAACTTTGGCAAAAATAACTTACTTCTAGACCAGTTATCCTCCGCCAAAGGCTTCGGCGAGCCAAGGAAAATAATTATTGAGTACACAAATACAAATGTTTTAAAACCGATGCATATTGGGCATTTGATGGGAAATGTTATTGGGGAGTCTATTTCTAGGATTATTGAAAGTAATGGTGCGGAGGTAAAACGCAACACATACGAAGGTGATGTTGGTCTACATATTGCTAAAGCTTTGTGGGGTATATTAAAACTTGGCGGAATAATAGATGGAAATATAAGCGACAAAGCAAAATACATAGGAGAAGCATACGCTTT
>MHWA01000003.1 GCA_001825335.1 Candidatus Zambryskibacteria bacterium RIFCSPLOWO2_01_FULL_35_19 | reverse complement strand
TAATAATAAAAGATGGTAAGTATTTAATCACTCGTCGCTCTCCAGAAAAAAAGAGATTCCCAGGAATGTGGGTAGTTCCAGGAGGTCATCTAGACCCCGAAGATTTTATGGGTTACCCAAAAGAGACCGAACATTATTGGTATAATGTTTTGGAGAAAGCTTTGACTCGAGAAATTAAAGAAGAGGTTGGATTAGAAATAAACAATGTTCGCTATGTCACTTCTTTAGCTACAGAACACAAAGACGGAGCCGCTTCTATTGTTATTTCTTGTTTGGCTGATTATAAAGCGGGAGAGGTTATATTAGAAAAAGGAGAGACCGATAAAGCAGAATGGGTAAGTTTAAAAGAAGCCAAAGATTACGATTTAGTTGATGGTATCTATGATGAACTTGTGATGTCTGAAAATTTATTAAAGACTGGTAAGATAGGAGATTGGAAAAGGCATTAAAATTTGTTATTATGTAATTATGAATCCTGAAGAAAAAGAGATACTAAAAAAAACTCTTGAACTTTCTCAAGAGAATAACAATATGCTCCACTCTATTCGTAGAGGGATGTTTTGGGGTAGAGTGATGAGAGTTATATATTGGGTAGTAATAATAGGAGTTGGTATTGGAGTTTATTATTATATAGAGCCCTATCTAAACGGAGCTATAGATGCTTACGGTAATGTAAAGGGGGATTTGAAGAGCTTTAGTGATCTTTTCACTAAATAATATATTTAATATATTTTGAAAAAATCACAAAGGTAGTGTAGGATAATATAAATTTATTATTGCCTAGGTAGCTCAGTTGGTAGAGCATTCGCCTGAAGAGCGAAGGGTCGGCGGTTCGAGACCGCCCCTAGGCACATTATGGATACTAGAAATTAACCTCCTCAATATCTTATCTTGGGGAAGTTAATTGCCACGGACCTTTAGGCGAGTGGAGCGGTTTTTGTCTAGTTTAGGAAGGCGGATGATAAGTAGGCCGTGTTTTTCTACTGCTTCAGCGCTATCAACGTCTATTTCTTGAGGTAAAACAATACTTCTAGAAAAAGAACCCCAATAAAGTTCTCTGTGAAAAAAATCATCGTCGGCAATGGTTTTCTCATTTTCTCTTTTACCTTTTAAGGTAACCATATCACGAGAGATAGAAACATCTAAATCTTCTGGCTTTACACCAGCGACCATAGTTTTAATGATGATTTCATTTTGATTTTGATAAACATCAATATTAAGTTCACCCTCTTCTGGAGTTTCATTAACCCAATTCTCATTTTTTTCTTCTGAAAAATCTTCTTCTATCTCATCCGGTACAGAGATTGAGCCAGTGATTCTATCAAAAAATGATCTTTTGTCTCTTGACATATTTTTAAATAAAATTATTAAGGTTGTACTTTTTTAACTTTTTCTATTAATACTATTAAGAGAATAATCAAAACCCAGACTCCAGCAAAAATAAAAAACAAATTATTCTCAAGCTTTATTATAAGTAAATTAAAGATAGTATGCAATAGGATGGATAAAGCTATACCTAATATCAAGAAAAATTTTTTCACCCAAACTTTTTTGTAATAAGTAATTCCAATCATTACTCCAATAGCAGCCGAAGAAGCCACGTGAAGTAAAGTAGCTCCTAAAAATCTAGAATTGCCCGTTATAATACTTTGAGAAAGTTGTCCTGTATCTATCAAGTTAAAAATAAACAAAGTATTTTCCATAGCGGAAAATCCTAAAGCGACAGTGATCATATATATCACAGCATCAATGGGCTCATCTACTACTTTATTTTTTAAAGCCGTTAAGTGAGCGCCGATATACTTTATTATCTCTTCCACGCTTGCCCAGAGCATTACTGTCATTATTGAAATACTCAAAAAATTAAATTCAAATATAAACTTTTCTATTGGTAAAACTATAAAAACCGAAACCATACCTACCAAAAAAACTGTTGCTACTCTTAATTTGGGTTCTGGATGGAGTCTATCTTCTTTAAGCCAAAACCAAAGCCACAACAAAGAAGGTAAGAGACCACCCAAAAGAGATAAAGATACAGAGTTAAATAAATACATAAATAGTTTTTGATTTCAATTTTATTTTCTAGATGGCCAAGATTCTATCATCAGTAAATTCTCGGTATTTGGCAAAAGTGACCATATCTTTTCGGTTATAAAAGGCATAAACGGATGCAATAATTTTAGTTGTTCTTTCAATAAAAAGCCGAGCATATTTTTGGTGCTTTCTGCTTTCTCGCCTCCCTCTTTTATTTTTGTCTTGCTTTCTTCTATTATTATATCTGCAAAAGTGTGCCAAGTGTAGTGATAAAGTTTTTCAGCCGCTAAATAAAATCTATAATTTTCCATATCATCGGTTACCTCCTTTATTAAACCGTCAAATTTTTCTAAGTGAGCATTGTTTTCTGGTGTTGCCAAGGACAGTCCTTGAACTGCCCCGACCTCAAAGGACTGTCCTTGGCAATTTTCTAAAACAAAACGAGCAATGTTCCAAATCTTATTGGCAAAATGTTTATATGCTTTTATTTTGTCTTCACTCAAACTATTATTACTTCCGGGGCCGACACCCACAATCATTGCCATACGTAAAGCATCAGCTCCATATTTTTCAATAGTTAAAAGTGGGTCAACTGCCGTTTCCGGATTAGATTTAGACATTTTTTTACCATTTTTATCTAAAATCATCCCGTGTAAATAAACTTCTTTAAATGGAATCTCTCCCAAAATATATACACTCATCAAAATCATTCTTGCCACCCAAAAAAATAAGATATCATGACCCGTCTCTAATATACTTGTTGGATGATAATTTTTTAAGTCATCTGTATTTTCAGGCCAACCTAATGTAGAAAATGTCCAAAGTCCAGAAGAAAACCAAGTATCCAAAGTGTCAGGATCTTGCTCCCAATCTTCTCCCGGAGATTTTTTGCTTATTTTAGCTTCTTCGCCTCTATACCAAACAGGAATCCTATGGCCATACCAAATTTGTCTACTGATGCACCAGTCATGTAAATTAGTAAGCCATTCTGCATATACTTTTTTAAAACGTTCTGGGATAATTTTGATTTGGTTATTACTCACAACTTCGGACATCAAGATTTTTAATGTTGTGGTGCTTCCTTTAGAAAATGCTTGACCTTTTATATTATCTCCCTTTATTTTAAAAGGCCTGTTTACATCTATAAACCACTGGAGTTTTGGTAAGGGTTCAATGACAGCTCCAGTTCTTTGAGATACTGATATATTATGGTCAATTTCTTCTTCTTTTTCTAATAAATTTTGCTCTCTCAATTTATCAACAATAATTTTTCTGACCTCCTCTACTTTTTTATCTTTATAGTCTGGGTGGTCTACCATCACTTTAGCGTATTCATTTATGATTTGAATTTTTTCAAGTTTGTGCCTATCGGCCATTTGCCAGTCAATTTGAGAGTGTGACGGAGTTACTCCCAGAGCCCCTGTTCCAAATTCAGGATCAACTTCTTTGTCTTCTATTATTTTTATGGATAAAGGTACCCCAACAAAATTAACTTCAATAGTTTTGCCTATATATTTTTTATATCTCGAGTCATCAGGATTTACAGCCACTGCAGTATCTCCAAGTTTTGTTTCTGGCCTAGTTGTGGCGATAGTTATGGGGAAGTCTTTATCATATTTAAAATAGTAAAGTTTTGCTTTTTTTGGTTGGTGTTCAACTTCATCATCAGAGACTGTTGTCTGACCTTTGGGGTCCCAGTTGACTATCCGATATCCTCTATATATTAATCCATCATTATACATTTTTTCAAAAGTAGTATAGACGGCTTCCTCTCTTTTTTCATCAAGAGTAAAAGCTTCTCTAGACCAATCTAATGAAGCCCCCATCTTTTTTAATTGAACCACTATTGTGTCGTGTGATTTTTGAGTAAAATCCTTAACTTTATTTAAAAATTCTTCCCTTCCTAGTTCGTGTTTATTTTTATTTTCTTTGGATAATTGTTTGACTACTACTGATTCTGTTGATATGGCGGCGTGGTCAGTTCCCGGTATCCAAAGAGTTCTTTTTTTTAACATCCTGTTATACCTCACCATTATGTCTTGGATAGCAAGCATAAGTGCGTGGCCGGTGTGGAGAGTTCCGGTGACATTTGGTGGTGGCAAAACAATAGAAAAATAATCCGCCTCTGCTTTAGTCACCCCTTTTGCAACACAAACATCCGGATTAAAAAATCCAGACTCTTCCCACTTTTTATAAATCAAATTTTCGTGTTCGATTGGATTAAAAGGTTTTTTTAATTCTTCGTTCATTCCGTTAGAGTTTTTAATTATTTTATAAATCTGATATATAGACTTATTTGTATAATAACATTTTTATCGTATACGGTGTATATAAAACTCTAACGGGGTATATAATATAAAAGACAATATTTATAGACCATAAATGTCTTTTATATTATATGTTCGTCTTAAAGTATTTTATAAGTCCTTTAAAAGACATTTTTATAGAATAAAAGACACTTATCAAAAAATGGCTTAAAATATAGCTATTATTGAAATTAATAAAATTGACTCACTTGACTTTATTTGTCAATTATGTAAAAATATTATTGTTAAATTTATTACTAAAAATTCAGACGAATAATATGTATTCAGAAAAAACAAACAAGAGAAATAAAATCAAAAAAGCAGTAACTTCATTTTTGCTTTTCTCTTTTTTATTTACTCAACTTTTAGCTATTGTCCCTGTCAGTGTCTCTGCCAACAATGTTGAACAGCTTCCAGTTTGTGACCCTACTGTTAATTTAGTAAAAAATGGAAGTTTTGAAAATCCTGTGATTAATAATTCATGGGATATATTTTCATCTATTCCAAATTGGTCTATTGATTGGCTAGCAGGTCCTAATTCTTTTGAAGATGCTACCCGTCCATCAACTCCTTTCTTTGAAATTCAAAAAAATGTTGATGGTTGGCTTCCTGCTGAAGGGATTCAATATGCAGAGCTTGATACTGATTGGGGTGGTCCAAGTAATGATTCGCTTTATGGAGAACCAGCTTCCGTTACTATTTGGCAAAATATAGAAACTGTATCAGGAGTTACTTACAAATTGTCATTTGATTTTTCTGCTAGACCTAGCACTCCATCATCAGACAATATGTTAGAAGTAAAATGGAACAATAGTTCTGTTGGTTCTACCATGACAGCTTCGGGAGAAAGTATATCTAATACAAATTGGGACACTCATACTTTTGAAATTTTAGCTGATTCCAATAATACTGAATTGCGTTTTACTGACTTAGGTACACCAAACAGTCTTGGAACTTTTATAGACAATGTTTCTGTTACTTGCGTTGTGCCAGAGGTCCCTCCAAATACATATTGTCCAGATGGGGGTGATATTTCTTATGAGAAGTTTTTAGAAGCCAAAGATGCTGGTTTGATTGATTTTAGTATTAATCCTAGTACAAATTCTGCTACTGCTGTTATTTCAAATGAAACCGGTTGTACTATTCCAATGAGTCTATCTTCTTATAAAGTTTTTGACCCTCTTCCAAAGTTATCAACACAACAACTTTTTGATAGAACAGATTTAGTTAGTGCTACATCTTCAACTACTTTTGAAGTTAGTTTACCTGATTGTATGGCCCAAATAGATCTTTGGTATGGTTTAGCACCAACAACTCTGCTTGATTCAAATCCTTATGGTAACCCTCCTCCTCCAGTGGTGATAGATTGGGCATTTACCAACGAAAATAATTTTTGTCTAAATGGACCAACTAACGCTCCTATTTGTCTCATTCCAAGTTCAAATGTAGATTCTCTAGATGATACAACTAAAGAAGAAATAGGAGCTCCTTACATTCCAAGTGAATTGACAATTGGAGAAATTATTGAAAATGCTGGATATCTTGGGGTTGATGTTTTGGAAGACCAAACTCAATACCAAATATGGCAATCAGAAAAAGATAATACATCTATAAATGTTAAATTTTTAGATGAATATACGGCTCAAAATTTTGTTTTTGGATATTATCAAAAAGGAGATGTAAACTCTTTTGTTCCTGTATTTAGGTCAGGGGAAGTTGCTGAATATGCTTCAACAGATGAGTTTGTCAAAGGTCAAGATATAAATTTAAATATAGAAAACTTAGATATGATAGGGTTTGCTATATTTACTGGCAGTGGAAAACAATTATTTACTACAGAAAATAGTCTAAATGGTGGGGAAGATCATACTCTTGTATATCACGTAGATGACAATAAATATATATTAGGATTTGAAGACCTTCCTCTTGGCAATTCTGACAAAGATTATCAAGATGTAGCTGTTTTGGTGACTGTTTTAAGTTGTAGTTTTGAAGAAGAAAACACTCCTCCAACTATAAATCTTATTGGAGCTAATCCTCTTCAACTTATCTTAGGTAGTGATTTTACTGATCCTGGAGCTACTGCTACTGATACAGAAGATGGTGATTTGACTAGTGAAATTATTGTAGACGGAACCGTGGCTACTACAACTCTAGGAACTTATACTTTAACTTACTCTGTCTACGATTCAGAAGGTCTTGGAGCTACTACTACTAGAGAAGTTATTGTTTATGAAGAAAATAATCCTCCAGTAAACACTCCTCCAGTGGTCATTCTAATTGGAGATGATCCACTAGAATGGGAATTAAATACTCCTTTTGTAGACCCAGGAGCTACTTATACAGATGCTGAAGATGATGATGATACTCTAGCTACTACCACAACAGGCACAGTAGATACAGCTGTTGTTGGTCCTTACATCTTAACTTACTCTGTTTATGATTCCGGCGGTCTTGGAGCTACTACTACTAGAGAAGTTAATGTGGTGGAAACTCCAGTTGTTCCTCCTGTAACTCCTCCAAGTGGTGGCGGTGGCGGTGGCGGTGGGGGTGGTATAGGTGGTCACAGAAGAGATATAAGTAATCTACTTGCCCCTCAAGGTGAAATACTTGGAGCTACTAGCTGTTTATACCTTATAGATTATGTAAAAATTGATTGGAAAAATGATCCAATTGAAGTATTGAAAGTTCAATCTTTCCTAAATGTCTTTGAGGACGAAAGTTTGTCCTTAACTGGAATATACAATCAAGCCACATTTGATGCAGTTGCGAGATTTCAGACTAAATATGCAAGTGATATCTTAACTCCTTGGGGAGATAATGTAACTACTGGGTTTGTCTACATTTTAACCAAAAAGAAAATAAATGAGATTTACTGTAATACTCTGTATCCTATTTCTCAAGCTGACCAAAATGAAATAGATTCTTTTAGAACTTTTGGTCAAAATAATCCAAATGTCGTTGGTGGTAATTCAAATACTGGTTATATATTTGCTCCAGATAACGCATCTAATGTCCTTTATAACAATAATTCTACTAAGGTTGATGGTTCAGATTCTCCTGTTGTAAAGTTAAAGGACAACGCTTCAACTTCTGATTCAATCTTAAAAAATGTAGCTGTTTCTCTTTTTGCTTTCCCTAAAAAAATATTTACTGATAGAGGAGCTGTCTCTGTAATATTACTCTTGATCTTGATAGCTGCCATAGTAACAGTAGCTAGATTGTTTGCTGGCTCTGGTCCTAAGTCTGGCCCAGATGGTAATAGTCCAATATCTCCTATTGCAAAAAAAGATAACAATAAAAAAGATGCTCCAGTTATAATATTACCGGGTGTTTTACCTGACGAAGAGATAATAATAGAAAATCCAGAAGAAGGATTGGATGAAATCATAGACGACCTACCTGCTAAATAATATTTAAATTCCCTTGGGCTTTTAGTTCTCTATCTGCTCTTGGGTCTCTCAAGTATTCAATAAATCCGGCAGCGGCTATCATAGTGGCGTTGTCGGTGGTGAGAGATTTTTCTGGTATTAATATTTCCATATCTGGATAATTTTCTTTCAGTTTTATAAAGTTTTCTCGCAGAGCTTTGTTGGCTATCACTCCTCCCCCGATAATTAAAGTTTTTGGTGAGTATTTTTCAATTGCTACTTTTGTTTTTGAGACGAGTATTTCTATTACCGCATCTTCAAATTCTCTAGCTACTGATAATTTGATATCTTCTGAGATTACTACCTCTTTCGGAGCGCGACTGGCGTGAGAAGGAGGAGATTTTTCAGCAGAAAAATACTCCGTTCGATCGAGAGAATGTTTTTGTGGATTATTTGAATTTTTTATATTATTTTGAAAAATATCACTTTCGCTCACTTGTCCTCGCTGTTGCGCACTGCGGATGTTTACTTCATTGATATTTTTCAAATAATACAACACTGCGGTTTTTAAACCTGAAAAAGAAAAGTTTAAATCTTTAGAATGAAGCATTGGTCTTGGAAATTTTTTTTCTAGACTAATATCTTCTAAGCGAGCTTTTTCGGCCAATTTACTTATCTCCGGTCCTCCCGGATAGGGGAGATTCATCATCCTCGCTACTTTATCAAAAGCTTCTCCCACTGCGTCATCTTGAGTTTCTCCTATAGTCTCTTTGCTTACCCAACTTTTCAAAAGCACCAATTCTGTATGTCCACCACTGATGAGTAATGCAATTGCTGGAAATTCGATCCTACTTTTTGTTTGTTCTTTTTTACTTTCTGACTCGTCAGTTTTAAATAAAACTGATGCGATGTGCCCTTCCATGTGATTAGTTGGAATCACAGCTTTTCCCCAGCTTTTCCCCAGTTTTTCAGCGAAATTAATACCAGTCCAAAGAGCTGGCTCTAGCCCTGGTCCTACCGTGACCGCAATTATATCTATTTTATCTAAGTCATCTTTTATATCTGCCTTTTTGAGAGCTTCTTCTAGAACTAAAGGCAAATTTCTAAGATGTTCACGTTTGGCTAGAGCAGGGAAAACTCCACCATATGGCTTATGGATTTCTATTTGACTATTTACAGCGCTACCAAGTATTTTAAATTGAAGAGATTTTAAATCACCTTTTGCTTCTATCACACTGACCGCTGTCTCATCGCAACTGGTCTCAATACCTAAAATTATCATGATCTTTATTTTACACATAATAAATAAATTCACCTAAATTAACAACAGAAAAACCCACCGATACAGCTAGCGGATTTCTCCGTTACTGCCCGATGGGCGGCTTAGCGGGCGGCTTAGCGTGAAAATAGAATTAGAAGTAAAAGGATGATAATCATAAAATGTCCCTTATCTCCCGCTTCTCTTTTTGCTTCATCAGCGGTCCTCGTAGCCGCCTGGGCAGCTGCGAGAGATTTTTTGGAAAGATCAGCGATTTCTTCCATTGTGGAGAGAATCGCAGAAAATTGTTGATTTGTCATGATTAAGTCTCCTACTATTAATTATACACCAATCTAATATAAAAGTCAATGGGTTAAAATATATAAAATACCAAGGAGAGTCCTTGGTAAAAAATAGTGTTGGAGAATAAGGGGAAAATTTTGTGGCTACAAATAATTTCTCGCCGTCGCTCGAAATTTTCGTAGCCCGCCCCTCGCGGTAGGGGTGTTTAATGATACTGGTTTGTAACTATTGCTAACATAAGATATTTATGTTATTATAAAATCAGAATCACGAATGTTCAAAATCAAACTGAAGGAGGTAATAGATGTACGATCCATATGCCGATTTTGTTAAGCACGTTCTCGCGAACGGACTTGAAGTCCATTCTGTATCTTGGGATCGTCCCTGGATTGGAATGGAGATCGTCGTTCATAGTGGCGGTCGAGAAGATCCAGTGACGATACCAGGACTCGCTCACTTCGTAGAACACACCGTGAGTCAAAACATCCCAAATCGGGAGTTCGATCCGGTGAAGGAGTTCTTCGAAGTTTGTGGTGGCCGAGCAGAGTTTGGTAGCACCAGCTACCTCTCAACTCGATACAAATTCAGCATTCCAGCCGATCTTGCCACATTCCGGGAAGCACTCGATATCTTCGGGTCAATGCTCTTACAAGCAAAGATAAAGAAGGATGTCGAACGGGAGCGCAAGGTCATTATGCGTGAGTTCAACCAACGATATCCCTTTCTGGACAAGTTGGAATGGGATATGGGAATCCGCAGGGAGCTGTTCAAAGGACATCGACTGGAAACGTGGAATCGTCCTCTTGGTCGACCTGAAGGTTTTCTTTCCATAACGGAAACAGATCTTCAAGGTTTCTACGATCAGCACTATGTTCCAGCTAATATGAGCTTGGTGTTCATTGGTGGTCTTTCGATCGACCAAGTGATTGCTGAACTGGAGCGAAGCCCGTTTGGGACCAAGAAGGATGGGAGAAGGAATGCGATTCCTCAACTTCTCTCTTGTCTTCCTATCCCTGCAGAGCAAACGAAGACTGTCAAGCTCTCAGACCACGTCAGCTTCAAGGTTGATCAGACGGAGTATAAGGCAACGTGGGCGTTTCCCGCTCACTTTCCAAATCAGGCCTGTCGGGTTTTCGATCAAGTTCTCTGCAAGATTCTCTTCGACGAGATTCGAGAGCAGAGGGGTTTGGCCTACAGTATTGGTACTGACTACGCGGACTTTCAAGACGTGTATGAGTACGTTATTGGAGGAAGAATCTGCCCTGAAGCCACGCTCTACATCGATGATCTGGTTCGTAAGTGTATTGAGATGGTTCCTACGAGACGGGATATGTTCGACCGAAAGCTCAAGTCGTTGAAGCAAAAGTGTTTGATGATCGATCTTGCTGGGCAAGGTCTTGCTGGTAATTCGGCTGCCGATCTGGCCTCTGACCATAGGATCATACCCATGCAAGAAGTGTGGGATGAACTGCATAAGGTTACTTTCGAGCAGATGTCGGAAGCCACCTCGTTCCTCGGTTCTGATCATCAGTACACCTTCATCACTTGTCCTTGAGATGGGAAGTGATTATCACAGTCCCTCGGGTAGCAATACCCGGGGGATTTTTCTATCTAAGATAGGTTTTTTGCTAAGTCTCAATCTCGAACTCTTTACCTTACGGGGTGAAGAAGAAGTTTTTGATATTTCATAGTAATTTCAATTTTGAGCAATGTTTATGATTACTATTCCTCTTAAATAAAAAATAATTTTTAAGGGCTATAGTCACAAGTTACTAAGTATTAAATTTGTGAGCCACAGTAATTTCTCGCTGTCGCTCGAAATTTTAAAATACCAAGGAGAGTCCTTGGTAAAAAATAATGTTGAAAAATAAGGTTTAAAAAATATAAGGAGAGTTCTTATATTACAAAACCAGCAAAGCTAGCTCTGTGTAATTTTAATATAAATAGGGGAAAATAGGTACATAATCATACAGATGTATAATTATGTAGATGAGTAGATGACTATATGGTTGAGGAGTTATAATAAAAATGTTATGATTTTTCTGTCAGATTTGTCATGAGTACAGTCAAATGGCCCTATCGTCTAATGGTTAGGACGTGAGCTTTTCAAGCTCAAAATCGGGGTCCGATTCCCCGTAGGGTCACTAGTTGAACTATGTTGTATGTTAGAATATAATATAGTTATGGGTTCAAGAAAATATAATTTAAATCTAAAAAGTGAAGCGATTAAACTTCGCCTGGCTGGCTATAGCTATAATCAAATAAGGCAAAAATTGGGCATAGCCTCAAAGGGTACAATAAGTTACTGGCTTCATGGGTTAGTTTTGACAGAAAGTGCTAAAAAATTACTAGAAAAAAATACAGAACTTTCATATAGAAGAGGTCTTTTTAAAGCAAATAAAATCCGTAGTGAAAAAATAAAATCAGAAAACATAAGTTATTTTGCTGTGGGAGAAAACAAAATAAAAAGACTTAGTAAGAGAGATTTAATGATTGTTGGTATTGCTCTATATTGGGGAGAAGGAACCAAATATGAACCAGAAAATACCACTAATCGAGGACTTATTTTTACTAATTCTGATCCAAAAATGATATCTGTTTATATGAGATTTATTAGAGAGATTCTTTATATCCCAGAAGATAAAATTAGGGCTGGTATTCATATTTATCCATCAATTAATAAAAATACAGCAACTAAGTTTTGGTCTGAAATAACTAATTTACCAAAAGATCGATTCTACGTAATTACCCAAATAAGTCGTGTAAGTAAAAGTAAAAGAAAAACAGATTCTTTACCAAATGGTACTGTGGTCATAAGAGTAAACGGCAGAGCTTATTTTTATACAATGAAAGGTATGATTGCTAGTTTGATAAAACAATAAAATAGTAAAAAATTATAACATTTTTCGTAAATTATAAAACATCTTTTAGTTTTTATGGTATCTTTTACATAAGTATATTAATGGAAGGGTGTTCCGAATTGGTAAGGAACCGCTCTCGAAAAGCGGCGCCCGCAAGGGCATGTGGGTTCAAGTCCCACCCCTTCCGCCAGCAGTTTTGAAAAGTAGCGATAAAATTCCCTTATTTTGCGCTACATTTCAAAACCGAAAAGTGGTAAAATGTAAGAACCCTGAAGGGATTAGAACTATGGAAAATTTTGAAAAACAGAACAACCAAGAGAAAAAAGAAAAACCAGAAGTCTTGTATCATGCTTCAAGAACTTCTGGTATCAAAGAGTTTGTTCCTAATAGAGGAAATTATCGAGATGAAGATGAGGGTGCGGTAATTTTTTCAACTCCGAATAAAGCCCTTGCTTCTGCTTTTCTTGTCGAAGGCCATGGTGATCATTGGATGCAAATCGGATTTTATGGAGATATACCCGTTGTCGTCATTAATGCCGACAGAGAAGAATTTATTAAAAACGACAAAGGAGGTGTTATGTATGCTTTCCCGAGTACGACCTTTGATTACAATCCAAACAAAGGAATGGGTGATAAAGAGTGGACGAGCCGAGAATCAGTAAAACCGCTATCTGAAGTTCAGTATCCTTCTGCGCTTAATGCAATGATGGAAAATGGCGTTCAAGTCTATTTTGTTGATAAGAAAAACTTTAACGAAATTAATAATTCTGATAATCATGGGTATAATATTCTTATCGGCCTTACTTCCGAAAATGAGAAAAATAATACAAATGTAAGACCCCTGAAAGATCTGGGTTGGGAGTAATTGAAATCAGTTATACTAAGTATAGTCGATTGTAGCGGATTACAGCAGAAAACTCACTTTGTGTGATGGAAGTTAGAAAAATTCACACTTCCAGTGCACAAAGTGATATTAGTAGGTCTTTTGAGCAAAAACAGGAATTTCAAACTATTCGGGTTTATACCTATAAATTTTCCTCAATTTCTGTATAGTTTTATCAATAATTGTGAAGTTTGACCGTATTATCGGTTCAAAGTTCCGGCAATCGTGCCCGCCTTCGCCCGACGTAGCTTCAGCGAAGTTGGACTTCGCCACTTTGAAGCGTGGCTACGGCGTGACGAAGTCCGCCAGATTTATTTTAAATATCTTATCCACAGGTGATGTCTAAAAAGATTGACATATAAAACGATAGGTGTATTCTTTAGATAGATAATTCTTCCCTAGACAACAATATGTCCGCGCGGGATGCTCTTCCCGCATCGTGCATCTCGCGCGGAAATTGTAATCTTTTTAGCAAAAAAAGTCCGACACCCAAGTGGTAGTCGGCATTTTTGTTGCATTTTTTATATTATATGGTATTATTAAATTAGGTTCTTTCTAAGGGACTCCCCTGAATCCAGATATTTCTTTCTGGAGTAAAAGGGATTTTTGCGCCTTCAGAGTCCCGGGTTTACGGATTTATAAGAGGTTCGTTCGGAGACATACAATGTCTCCGAACACCAGACGATGCGGGAAACTACGTCCACCTTTTATATGCCGTAAATCTGCTTTTT
>MHWA01000002.1 GCA_001825335.1 Candidatus Zambryskibacteria bacterium RIFCSPLOWO2_01_FULL_35_19 | reverse complement strand
TAAGGATGGTCTTCTTTCAAATCATCTTTGGTTAAAGTATAAGAATGTTTGCCGTTGTAATAAATAAAAGGAGCATCGACTTGAAGGGGCATACCCAATCTTATTCTGTTCCATAAAATTCCGGAGACTATCCTTTTGGCTTTCAAACTTCCATTAGCCTCATCTTCTATGATTGAAGCCATAATAACAATTTCATTTAAAGGTTTGTCAATTTTTTCTATATCTTCTTGGTATGCTTGTATTTGTCTAACAAAGTTTTCTCGCATCATCAATATTAAATCATCAACCTTGGTATTAGGTGTCAGGAAATAAGTATCAGGAAATAAGTAACCTTCATAATTGTTGTTAGACACTTCATTTATAAAATCATCTGTCTTAAAGGATGGCAACTCTTTTTTTAATATTTCTGCCATTTCAATAGAGGAGGATCCTTCTGGAAAAGTTATTTTTTGGGCAATTAAACCAAATTCTCCTTTACTGATCATTTTAGCTACCTTGAAGACACTGATTGCTTTAGGAAAATAATAATCACCAGCTACTACCTTCTTTTCTCCCCCCCAAAATATTACAAAAGTTTTAAGCCAAAAAGGAGAAAGGATTATTTTTTTTTCTTCAAAAAAATTGGCTATTTGAGAAAGATTTTCTCCCCTTTCAATACTTAAAAGTGTCTGACTTGGAAACGGTCTTGGCGATCTCCAGACTGTGATATAAAAACTAAAATAAATAAAAATGATTGCTAATATAATACCTACTATCTTTAAAGAATGTTTACCAAGGAAAGGGTGAAATCCAAAGAGTTTTAGGCGCCAAATTATAATCTTAGGATTAGAAGAAATTTTTTGACGGATTATTTCAATTTTCTCCGTTACAAATTTTTTTAATTTGATTAATTTGTTCATTAAAAATGACGGAAGATTAAATAGGAAGATTTGAAGGCGCTTTAGATTTGAGTGAAGGTACTCTTTCAAAGGTCGGAGTGCTAGCAATGGAACCTGGGAAGTGATAAATGGTAGCTAGCTCTTCTACATTTAAAACAAATGGTTTGCTGACGTGGTATTTTTTGCCTCTCCACGGTGAATAAAAATATCTACGAAGTTTATATTCTTCTAAAGCTCTTGGCATTAGTTTTTCTTTTTTGCCGAACCACTCTTGCCAAGGATAATCAAAATCAGTAAACCACCCAGCAGGTTTGAAACCGTTTAAATTAAGAGAACTATACTGTTTAACAAAACCTAATACTCCACCAATATTTGCTGGATTAAATTTGTCTTTGTCTGCTATATAAATTGCTCTAATACCACAATCAAATGGAAACTTTGAGACACTTCTTTCTAAGGCGGCTATTATGTCTGACTCACCCTTGCTTGGTATTCTAGGAAAACCCCCCTCTTCTTTGGCTACTTTTAACTTTTCTATTATTTCATCTTTTTGTTTTTTTGCTTCATCTGTCCATGAATCTTCTTTTTCACCAAATACATCAAAGAGACGTCTCTTTTTGTGAGCCCTGATAAGTATCTGGATACAAATATTATGCCCTTCGGTAATAGAGCCCAAAAACTCTATCATTGGAGTTATGGGGTCAATCTTAAATTCTTCTTTGGGGTCTTTATCAAGTCCATAATCAACATAAGTTTTGATTGGATATGGGTCAGGTTTGGTTAAGGCAAATTCTGCAGCCCAAATTTGGTTTACATTTTTATTGTAATAAAACGGTTTGGCGTAGTCTTCTACTTCATATATTTCTACTTCAGGATATTGAGAATATATTTGCGCTTCAATGTTATTTCTATGTTTTAATTGAGTCCAAATAAAAAATCTAACCTTGCCTCCAAGAGAAACAATTTCCAAAGAAAACCAAGATCTAGTCTTTCCTTTCCATATTCTATCTATCCAAGTGCCTTCACCTCCACCTTGATGAAAAGCACCTAACACCACTTCCATCGCAAGTGGAGATTTGGTGATTTCTCTTGGGAGTTTTATTTCTAATAAGACAGAACCTTCTTTTTGCCAAAATTTGGTTTGACTGTATCTGATCCAAGCTCTAAAAGCTGATACTATAAAAGCAGCTGGCAACCAAATGGGTAACAAAGCATAAATATATTTAAATGCCAATGAAAAACCGCTCCAAATTTCAGGTGGTATAAAACCTAATTGCATACCATAAATTATAGCACAGAGATTTTAGAGTGTTGTGTATAGTCCTTGTTTATTTTTTTTGAAATACTTTGGATTTTGAAGATTGACCATAACTGTATTTGCTTTTACATATCTTTCTTTCATTACTTTTTCCAAGATTTTTTCTTTATTTAAAGGACCATTTTTTTTGATAATTTCTAAGATGACATCTCTAACGATACCGGTAGAATAACCCCATTCTTTGAGAGCATAAAGTCCCCGACCCACCAAAACGAAACGCGGGTCTTTGATTATTTCATTATGAGTAGTCGCTACGTGAGCTTTTTTGTTGAAGACTTCACTTATAAGTTTGGCTACTTCACGAAAATGAATTGGTGAACCATGTTTACGAAGAATAAGGTAAGCATAATCGCGCACTCCTTTTGTCTTTATGTTTGAAGATTTGGTTTTACCCCATTCGCCGAGAGGATTTTTAGAAATATTTTTAGAAATAGAAAGCCAACGGGTTAATATCTCATCTTGTTTATATTCATCGGAAACTTCCTTAAGGTGTTCTAAGAAAGAAGAAATAATTTCTGATTCAGGGATGATGTCGTCATCTCCTAATTTAGAGTAAAGCTTTTTGATTGCATCGTGTATTTTGTCAGATAAATTACCATCAACATGCCAACGATGTTTGAATTCTATATCTTCTTTTATTTTATTAAAATCATCACCAACAACTAAAAGGAAATGAATATATTTTCTAGTCAAAATATCTTTCCCTAAATGGTTTAATAGATCATCTTCAGAAATGACACCACCCATTTTATTTATAGTGTTTTTTAATTCATCAAAAACATTGCTTTCTTTTTCGTAAGTGTCAGCTTTACGTATATGATTTATTGCATAGTTTTCTATCTGTCTCACTCTTTCTCTAGTGATGCCGTATTTTTTGCCTATAGCTTCGAGGGTCATTTCTTTCCCTTCTGGATTAAAACCAAATCTACCCACTATGACATCTTGAGCTCTATCGGGCAGAGAACTTAAAAGTCGTTTAACAACTTGCTTCGGATTAAATGACAAAGCAAAAGTTTTGTTTTTGATAATTTCTTTTTTCATAAATTTATTAAATTATTGCACCATAAAATATTATACAATATTTGATACTATTTATAATATCATAGCACGTATTTTTGTCAATTTTTTTAAAACCTTTATTTTAAAAGGTTAAATAACAAAGTTTATAATCCTGTCGGGCACGAAAATCACCTTTTTCGCTTTTTTATCAGCAAGCCATTTCTGGATTTCAGATAGATTCAACGCTTTTTCTTTAACTGTTTCTTCAGAAGCTCCAGTTTTTATTTCAAGTTGTCCGCGAACTTTACCGTTTATTTGAATGGTAATAAGGGTGTTTTCTTCTTTTATTTTTGATTCATCAAACTTTGGCCATTCTTCCAAATGAATAGAAGTTTTATGTCCAAACCCATGCCAAATTTCCTCTGTCATATGTGGTGCAAAAGGTGCCAGTAATTTCAAAAATGTGTCAAAGACCGTCTTTGACACATTAGAAGTGTGGTCTAATTTTTCAAGCTCGTTTAGAAAAATCATCATCGTCGAAATTGCAGTATTGAATTTATAATTTTCAATATCTTCAGTTACTTTTTTAATGGTTTTATGCAGTAGATTTTCAAGCTTTTGGTTATTATTTCCTTCTTCTGTTTTTTTAGCTATCAAGCTAAATTTCCAGATTCGTTCGATGAATCTTCTCACTCCGATCAAATTGTCGTCATTCCATGCGATAGTATTTTCAAAAGGACCCATAAACATCTCATACATTCGAAGAGTGTCTGCCCCCCATACATTTACAATATCATCAGGGTTTATTATGTTGTTCCATCGTTTACTCATTTTCTTGCCATCTTTCGCTAGAATAAATCCTAGAAATTCAAGTCGAGCGAAAGGCTCGATGGTGCTTACTGACCCAATATCAAATAAAAATTTATGCCAAAATCGCGCGTATATGAGATGTCGCACGGCGTGATCTCCCCCGACATAGACATCAACTGGTGCCCAATACTTTTCTTTCTCGGGATCAACCAATGTTTTAGAATTTTTTGGATCAATAAATCGTAGATAATACCAAGAGGATCCCGCCCATTGAGGCATCGTGTTGGTCTCTCTTTTGGCAGGGCTGCCGCATTTTGGACATTTTGTGTTTACCCAATCAGTGATGTTTTCAAGGGGAGATTCACCGTTGCCTGTCGGCTCATATCGTTCCACTTCAGGCAATGTGACTGGCAAATCTTTTTCTGATACAGAAACTACTCCGCATTTTTGGCAATGAACTACAGGTATCGGTTCTCCCCAATATCTTTGCCTTGAAAATACCCAATCTCTTAACTTGTATTTTGTCACTTTCTCTCCAAACTTTTTGGTAATTCTCTCTCTGGCAGTTTCGGAATCAATTTTTGTGAATTCTCCAGAATCAAAAAGTATACCCTCTTCTGTATAAGGCTTCATTCCTTTTTTAAGTCCATCTAAAATAAGTGGCATCTCACTATGGGTCATATCACTATTTTGTATTTCATCAAATGAACGCCACTCTATTTCGTGAATTTCAGATTCTTCTTCTGATATTTTTGATTTTTCTTCATTAACTAATTCAAAAAATAGATTCCTTGTGTGGGCTACTCTGTTTACTCCTTTATGAGCTGCGTAAAATTCTGACTGAGCTAATCCAAGATTTTCTATAAATTTTACATTTTTGTATCCGGTTTCTTCTTCAATTTCTCTTTTTGCGGCTTCTATTGCCCCCTCTCCTTTATCTATGCCCCCCATAACAAATGTAACCCAAGGATGCTTCTTCCACTTTAAACAAAGATACTTGTCTGTTTTTGGATTTTTTACTACTACAATAACTGCATCTCTAAAAATAGTTTCTTTACCTTCTATATGAGGATTGGATTTATCTATAAGTCTTGGGATAATAACTTGCTTAATAGGTAAATTATATTTTTTAGCAAATTTAAAATCGCGTTCGTCGTGAGCAGGCACAGCCATGACAGCACCGGTGCCATAATTTGCCAACACATAATCGGCTACGAAGATTGGCACCTCTTCCCCATTGGCAGGATTGATCGCTTTAATTCCCTTTATTTCAACTCCACTTTTTTCCTTCTTTGCATCAGTTCTTTCTATTTCTGTTTTAGCTTTGGTTTCTTTTATATATTTTTCTACCTCATTCCAATTTTCAATCTTTGAGTCTTTTAATTTTTCAATAATCGGATGTTCGGGGGCTAAGACTAAATAAGTGACTCCAAAAAGCGTGTCTACTCTTGTAGTAAACACTTTAATACCTAACTCCCCCTCGCTCTGCTCTCCCCCTCTTAATTTAAGAGGGGGCTGGGGGGAGTTATTTCCTTTAATTTTAAATTCCAATTCCGTTCCTTCTGACTTCCCTATCCAATTTCTCTGGGCTTCTTTTATGTGTTCTGGCCAATCAAGTTTGTCCAGATCTTTAAGCATTCTGTCAGCGTATTCTGTAATTTTTAGAACCCATTGACGCATTGGCCGCTTTTCAACTACGCTTCCGCAACGTTCACATAAACCACCGTCCAGATCTTCATTAGCTAGTCCAGTCTGACAAGACGGGCACCAATTGATCGGCTCAAATGATTCATATGCTAACCCTTTTTTTAGCATTTTTAGAAATACCCACTGCGTCCACTTGTAATATCCCGGATCAGTAGTATTTATTTCTCTGTTCCAGTCATAATTAAAACCGATTTTGGAAAGTTGTTCTTTAAACCTTTTTATATTTTTTTCTACAGCGATTCTAGGATGAATTTTATTTTTTATTGCAAAGTTTTCTGCCGGTAGTCCAAAAGCGTCCCAACCCATTGGGTGCAAAATGTTATAACCTTGCATTTTTTTCATCCGAGAATAAATATCTGTTGCGATGTATCCTTTCGGATGCCCAACATGAAGCCCTTCTCCAGATGGATAAGGAAACATGTCTAGAACATAAGATTTTGGTTTTGTCGGGTCTGATTGAAAATCCGGAGTTTTATATATTCCATCTTCCTGCCACTTTTTTTGCCATTTCTTTTCTATTTCTTTATGATCGTATTTTTCATTCATATTTATAATATATAACAAAACTCCTAATTTTCATAATTAGGTAAATTGAGATAATTATATAGATTAGAATAATTTTATTTACCCTCTCACCTGTGTTGGATATGAGATAGGGTCAATGATTCTCTCAAAACAATAATACCCTGCTTTATGAGACCAATCATTATTTTGCATTAAACTTTCTTTCATCGGATAACCTATATCTATCGCTCTTGGGTCTTGTTCTACAACACTTTCTCTATTGAACTGGGCGCAGAGTTCAAATGTCATTTGATTTGTTTTTTTATATTCAATATCAATCGGTAAGCTCGGCATTGATTCTGGTATCATACCGTTCATTTGCCAATAATTTATAACTTGCCATTGTATACCTTGAAGATCAGATATTTTTTGGTTATCCAATCGAAGTAATCTTTGGTTTTGAGGTGAACCTAAAATACCAAATCCTAAAATAATAGAAATTAAAATAATAACAGCTACACTTATTGCCAATATTTTTCTGGAACGGGAAGAAATTTTGTCGCGTATATCTTGTAAATAAAATCCAAAGACCGCTCCAGCTACTAAAAGTACTACTAGCGCTTTTAGAAGAAATGCCGATGTCAAATCTTGTCCATCCAAAAATTTATAAAGCACTGTTATTAAATCTCCTGCCAAAATAATGCCAGCCACGAAGAGAGTTATATAAGTAAGCCACTTACGGATTCCCAACTCTTTCTTTATCGGATTTTGAGTATAAATTTTGTGAACTAACCAAGAGAGGATAACAAAGAGAGGAAAGACAATGATCAAAGTAGCTACTGGCATACTGATTTCCGAACCACCGCCCCAAGCATAAATATTGTTAGCTATTTCAGGAAAAGATTTACTTATAATTTTAAATGTTAAATTTAAGAAACTTATAACGACTGCATATAGAGCCACTATTGCACCTAAGTGTAAAAAGAAATCTTTAGCTGAAGTTTTATTTTCCATTTTGATTAAAATTTAAATTATTAAAATTGCACTTATAAACATATGTACATTATACCATAATATTTTTTTATATTTTAATGAAGAAGGGTTCCCCTTCTTCATTTAAAAAGTGTGGTATAATTATATTTTAAACTCAATTACATCTCCGTCCTTTACGACATATTCTTTACCTTCTGTGCGAAGAAGTCCTTTTTCTCGGGCAGAAGCGTAGGAACCGACTTCAAGTAGTTTGTTCCATTCTATAACTTCGGCTCTTATAAATTTGTCGCGGAAGTCGGTATGGATGGCGGTGCCGGCTATGGGAGCTGTTGAGTTCCTTTTTATAGTCCACCCACGAGTCTCATCTTCTCCGGTTGTAAAAAATGTCTCTAGTCCCAAAAGTTCATAACTTGAAATAATCAAATTCCCTACTCCATCACTATTCGCTCCCAACTCTTTTCTGAAAGATTCTTTTTCTTCTCCTTCAAACTCTTTCAATTCATTTTCAATATTTGCGTCAACCAAAATATATTTAGCTTTATTTTCTTCAAAAAATTTCATAAGTTTTGTCCACCTCTCATCTGTATTCGTGTCGTGGTCCAAATTTTTACCTCCCGCTTTTTTATTTAAAACATAAAGAATAGGCTTGCTCGTCAGAAGCTGGCTGTTTATGACAAATGGTTTTTCTTTTTCATCCAATTCATCAAATACTGTTATGGCCATTTTTTCATCTTCCAAAACTTTCAAAACTTTTTGTAAACCACTTCCTTCGAGTGCCGCGTTTTTATCACCTCGTTTTAAATCTTTTTCCAAACTGCCAAGTCTTTTAGAAACTGTTTCCAGATCTTTCAAAATCAATTCCAAGTTTATAATTTGGATATCACGCAAGGGATCAATCTCGGCTTCAACATGCAATATATTTTGATCTTCAAATATCCGCACTACCTCGGCGATAGCATCACATTCTCTAATATGTTGCAAAAAAGCATTTCCTTTCCCCTCTCCTTTTGAGGCGCCTTTTACTAATCCAGCGATATCCACAAACTCTATCACCGCAGGAATTTTTTTCTTTGATTTTGAAAATTCATTTAGTTTTTCTAACCTTTCATCTGGCACAGGGATAATGCCCACCGACGGGTCAATAGTACAAAAAGGATAATTTTCCGCCGGCACACTTTTTTTAGTAAGCGCGTTGAAAAGTGTGGACTTCCCCACATTTGGCAACCCTACAATGCCAATGCTTAAATTCATTAAATTAGTGTAATGAAAATTTATATAAAAAGAAAGGCATAATATAAAAAGGTAAAGCCGTCCGATAAAATAGAATTTTTATTTATATCTGATACAATGTTTCTATTATTTATTTAATTTAAAATTAAAATGAAAAACGTAACAATATATAGCACTCCTACTTGCCATTTTTGTCATATGGCCAAAGATTTTTTCAAAGAAAATAATGTTGAATTTACTGACCACGATGTAGCCACAGATAGGACAGCGGCTGAAGAAATGGTCAAAAAATCTGGACAAATGGGAGTGCCAGTTATAGATATAAATGGAGAAATAATAGTTGGTTTTGATGAGCCAAGATTGAGAACACTCTTGGAGATTGCTTAAAAACAAAATTTTAATTTCTGAAGCTTTATAAAATTTAATAAGCTTTTTTACCCCACTTTTTTACCTTACTTAACCACTTCTTTCTTTTTTCTTCGGAGATACCTTTAAGAGGGCCGATTTTTTTGACTTTGACTTTGAAACCAGCAAACCACAATGTTCCTTTTTTTATTTCATTTGTCGTGTCACCAAAAATAAGTCGAGTAAAAAATGGGTGAGCATCTGAAGTGACAAAAACTCTCGCCGTCTTACCCTTCATCAAACCTTTCCAAAAAGTTCCTTTTTCATTAAATTGGAAAGCAAATCCTGGAAGCCAAATGCGATCAAAAAATCCTTTTAAGATGGCCGGCATAGTAGACCACCAAGACGGATAGATGATGACAAAATGCTGGCACCATTTTATGTCTTCTTGAATTTGTTTCAAATCTGGTTCAAGCTCTTGGATTTCTTTGTAGCCCTTATGTAAGATAGGGTCAAAATTTAAATCTCCTAGATTGACTCTCTTCACTTCATTTCCTGCTTCTCTTGCTCCTTCGGCATAAGCGTCGGCTAGAGTGGTGTTGAAGCTATTGCTGTCTGGATGGCCGACTAAAACTAAAACTTTTTTTATCATAAAATAATTATAACATTATCAACATATTTTTGGTCTAATTTTTTGACTATTTATTTTTAACTATTTTTGTTGTCTAACTCTAAAAATGAGTTGACAAAAGAGATGGATTTGCTATAGTGTAAATGGATTTCCTCTTGAGGGAGGGATTTGGAGAGAGAAGGGGGGGGTTGACTTGGACACCAGCCCCCCCCACGGACACAGAACCTCTTTTAAGAGGTTCAATATGGACCAGTGCTTGCGCTGGTCCTTTTGCTTTCTTTTTTTATTTACTGATTAGTATCTTTGAGGAAAGCCAAAGCCCCATAAAGTCCTCCAAAGTCTCCAAGCTCGGCTTTTTTTATGGCAGGGAGTTTGGGGAATATTTTTAAAATTTCTTTGAGATAGTTTTCGGTTTTATCAAGTGGTATGGCTGGGTCGCCCGTTATCATAGAACCACCGAGGACCACCACATCCGGTGACCATTCGACGATAATATTGTTTAAACCAATAGCCAAAATTTTTGCGTGTTCATCCCAAATATTTTGGTCTGTTATTTCTTTGGGATTTTTGCCTGTCTTTTTGGCTAGAGCTTTGCCGGAGATAAGGTCTTCAAGAGTCTCTCCTGAACTCATATTTATTATTTGTTTGCCCGGTTCAAAACCGATAGAGCGTTCATCCAACTTCCTTTCGACAATCCTAGCTCCGCCAACTCCGGTGGAGACAGTGATGTAAGCGACTATATTGAAGTCTCTACCTGCTCCCCAACTAGCTTCGCCCAATCCGACTATGGCCGAATCATTTTCTATGAAGACATCGGCATCAAAACTTTTTTCCAAATCTATTTTTAATTTTTCAGGATTCCAATCAGGGATACTTCTGCTCATCCCCCCAGCTATTGATTTTATTTCTCTATTGCCACTGCAATCCTTTATGAGTTTATTAAAAACATCTCGGCAATCATTATAATTTTTTGGTGTCTCAACAACTTTTGGCTCTTCAAATATCTCTCCATCTACAGAGTAAGCGACTCTGATTTTAGTGGCACCAATATCAAATAAAATTGAATTATGAATCATAAATTATGCAAAGATTTTTTATAATTTTCTACTGCTGGTTGGCCATAAGGGTCTACTTTAAACAATTTAGCCAGCTCTAAAGTGACATTCATCATATAAGCCATAAAGCTTCCGATTTCTCTCTCGTTTATTTTTTCTATTTCATATTTTATAAATGGCAAACCTGCTTCTTTGTATGCTTCTGATACTTCTTCATAAGCTCTGTCATTGATACTCTCTTTTATCTCAAAGAAAGATTTTACAAAAATAGTAAATCTGTTTTTAGGACCGCCCAAATTGAGTTGAAGCATTGAATGCATATCAACGGGACCAATAGAGACGGTTGGGGTCAGTCCAACTCTTTCCCCTTCTTCATTTTCTTTGCCCAAACTTTCTGCTATGAGCTGTCTACACCACTTCCCTAAATCTTCAAGTTCTGAATTAAAAATAAAAAAATCTAAAATATCAAAACCCTTCTCATAATTGTCATAAATATTTTTAGCTAAATGTTTGGCTGGATTATCTTCAGTTTCTTCACTACACTTTATATCCATCTCTTTACCTCCAGCTACAAAAGCATCAGCATCTAGTCCGGCTACATTAAGAACTGTGGTATGAGGGGTGGTAAAACTACTAAAACGGCCACCAATCCCTTCAGGCCAAGGTATTTTTTCAAATTTATTTTTTTCAGCCAATTGCCAAAGAGTCGAACCGAGAGATGAAATGATAATCACTCTTTCACTAATAGGAGAACCAAATTTTTCAGACAAGATATCAAATGTTTTGTGGAATGTTTCTAAAGTTTCTGCGGTTTGACCAGATTTACTGATGGTTATAAATACTACTTCTTCCAAATTTATTATTTCATTTTTGACAAAATTGGTTATTTCTTCGTATTCACGGATATCTGGAGATTCAAGAAAGAATAATTTTTTCTCTACATTAGTTTTATGTAAAGTCATAGCATTCCAAACTGCTTTGGAAGCCAAGTCAGAGCCACCAATACCAATCACAAATATATATTTGGCTTTTTGATATTTATCTATCTGCATTTTTAAATTATAGCAAATAATAATAAAAAGCACCCTCATCGCGTTGGCACGCGATGAGGGGCTGGACTCGGACGATCGAGTTTAGTGTCTTATCTCCTCCTTTTTTTTAATGCTGTTGGGGGTTTGGAGTGAAATATGACAAACGTTGCATTTGCCACCATTTTGCTTAGTATCGTTTGGGTGATTTCGATACCCACACTCGCAGACTCTCCACTTCACAGCAACTAACTTCTGGGAGGGAAACTGAGCTCGAACTGACATCTTCTTGCCTTTCTTGAGATTGGATTTGGAGAGGTACTTGCTCCATCGTCAATTATGCATTTAATAATAAAAAATGCAAGCTTTTGGTCAAAAACTGTGGATAAATAAGCTTTTTTAAACAAAGGAAAAGCCGGCACGTCAGGACGCGCCGGCCAAATCTTGATCCTCTCGGGAGATTAGTGCAATTCCCTTTTGAAAAATCTTACGTTTTCGTCTGGAGCTAACTCGACCTGCAAGTCCCAATCAGTTCCGGGTCGAAAGTCAATACCGAAATGCAACGGGCTTTTTTCCCCGAGGATAGCAGTCAAAGCGCTCTTGACACGAGAGAAAAGCTCTCCAGCTTCTTCGGCTCCTCGGTAGCTGGAGCAAAATCTTAGAGGATTTCTTGCGTCTTTTGCTCTTGCCAACACTCCTGTGATTTCCGTAGCAGTTACAGCTTGTGTCATCTACTCTCCTAAAAGTTGGGATTGTGCTTCTAAAAATAAATACTACCTCTAAACAACAAAAAAGTCAAAAATATTAATTGTGGATAATTATTTAGATTAACATTACAGCACAAGGTTTGTTTAACTGGTCTTTTTTTATATTATATA
>MHWA01000001.1:22330-31071 GCA_001825335.1 Candidatus Zambryskibacteria bacterium RIFCSPLOWO2_01_FULL_35_19 | reverse complement strand
CAAGAAATTTCTGTTATATTGGATAGGATGAAAAATAATGAACCGTTGTTTTCAAATTCTCAATTACCAACAGAACCTCCAGTAGAAGAGAATTAAGAATGTATGGTATCCTGTTAGGTAATGGTTAGAAAGACTTTAAGAGCTATTACTTCCAAAATTAGCGGCTTACATCAAGCCGCTTTTTGGCTAGCTGGATTTTCAATTCTTTCTCAAGTGTTGGCTTTTTTGAGAGATAGACTTTTGGCGCATTATTTTGGTGCAGGGACTGCACTAGACATTTATTATACTGCTTTTAGAATTCCTGATTTTATTTTTGTTACTTTGGGCTCTTTGGTTTCTATTTCTGTTTTGGTGCCGATGTTTTCTAAAAAATCTGTATTGGAGGATGGTGGGACAAAATCTTATGTAGATTCTATTTTTACTAGTTTTTCTTTTTTGATTATTGCTAGTTGTGGTATTGCTTTTTTCTTAATGCCACAGATGGCACATTTTTTGTTTAGAGGTTTTGATGAAGTAACTTTAATTCAGGTTATTAGACTATCAAGAATTTTACTTTTGTCACCAATATTGCTCGGTCTTTCAAATTTTTTTGGCAGTATTGTGCAATATGAAAAAAGATTTTTATTATATTCTTTAAGTCCTCTTTTTTATAATATTGGTATTATCGCTGGCACTGCTTTGGGGGCTAATAGTCTTGGGATAATCGCGGTAGTTTTGGGAGTAATATTTGGAGCAGGAATGCATCTTTTGATACCGGCTAGCTTTGTATTTTTTTCTGGCAATATTCCAAAACTTACTTTGAAAATAAATTTTAAAGAAGTAAAAGAGACGGCTCTCATCGCCATACCGAGGGCCTTGGCTCTTTCTGTAACTCAAATCATAAATATTGTATTTACGGCGGTGGCTTCATTTTTTGGTATAGGAGCGGTAGCTGTATTTAATCTGGCTTTTAATATTCAATCAGTGCCACTTTCTGTCGTTGGAGCGAGTTATTCTTTGGCTGCTTTTCCAACCATCTCTCTTCATTATGCTAAAAATAATATTTTAGAATGTGGCAGATATATAAATGAATCATTGCGATATATAATATTTTGGACTTTACCTCTTTCGGCTCTCTTTATCATTTTAAGAACTCATATCGTGAGAGTAGTCTTGGGCACCGGAGCTTTTGATTGGACTGACACTAGATTGACTGCTGCAGTTATGTCTTTGTTTGCTCTTTCTTTTATTTTTCAAAGTGGACAACTTTTTCTTACTAGAGCTCACTACGCTTTGAATAGGACAAAAATACCACTCCTTTTAGGATTGGCGGGAGCTTTAGTTACTTCCGTTTTGGCCTTTTTGTTTTATTTTGATTTTCTATCTGGCATTATGTTTTGGTTTGAAAGATTTTTGGAAATAGAAGGTCTTTCGGGGTCAAAAATAATAATATTGCCACTTTCATTTTCTTTTGGTTCAATGTTTACCACTCTTGGTCTTTGGTTTTTCTTAGATAAAGAAACAAAAGCTATTGCCAAAGTAGGTCTTGGCAAAAGTATTTATAGTATAGTACTGGCTTCATCGGTTGTTGGTTTGGTGACATATTATGCACTCCGTATTTTTGATAATCTTTTTAGTTTAGTCTCATTATTTAATGTTTTTGGTCATGCTTTTATTTCTGGGACAGTGGGTATAGTTTCTGGAGCTTTAGTGTTATATTTTATCGGGAACAGAGAATTTAAAGAAATTATAAACAAATGGAAAAATTAATTCCTAAGGCCTCCCCTTAGGAAAATAATGTGATGATAAATAATATAAGAAATTTTGGAATCATAGCCCATATTGACCATGGTAAGTCTACTCTGGCTGACAGGATGCTTGAACTTACAGGCACTATAGAAAAAAGAAAAATGCATGCCCAAATGCTGGATTCTATGGAATTGGAAAGAGAAAGAGGTATCACCATAAAAATGCAACCTGTCCGGATGATGTATCATCCGCAAGCACTAAATCCGAAATCCGAAATCCGAAATTTTGAATTTGATGCTTCGGATTTAGAATTTGCAAATTCAGGATATATCCTGAATTTGATTGATACTCCCGGTCATATTGATTTTTCTTATGAAGTATCAAGAGCTCTGCGTGCAGTAGAAGGAGTGGTCCTTTTGGTTGATGCTACTCAAGGGGTGGAAGCTCAAACTCTTTCTGTTTTGGCTATGGCTATTGAGCAGAAGCTAGTAGTGATACCTGCTTTAAGTAAGATAGATTCACCATTGGCTAGGGTATCTGAAATAAAAGCAGAAATAGTATCACTTTTAGGGTGCAAAGAAGAAGAAATAATAGAAACATCAGGTAAAACAGGAGAAGGTGTTGAAACGCTTTTGATGGAAATTATAAAAAAAATTCCTTCTCCAGCTGAAAAAAATAACGAAGAACGTCTTCTAAAACCAGAGCATTCTTTCCCACTTCAAGCTTTGGTGTTTGATTTTAAATATTCAACCCACAAAGGTATTATTGTTTTTGTGAGAGTAATGAAAGGGCAAGTATCTAGCAGAGAAAATTTGATTTTTAGAGTAGCGGGGCAAAAATTTGTAGCTTTAGAAGTAGGGATATTTAAACCGGCTGAAGAATCAAAGGAGTCATTAAAAGAAGGGGAGATAGGTTATATCGTCACGGGCATCAAGACTCCCGGTATAGTTTCTGTTGGAGACACTATTGGTAAAGAAAAAGAAAATGCACCAGCTTTGTCTGGTTATAGTGTTCCAAATCCAGTGGTCTGGGCCTCTATTTTCCCTGAAGATCAAAATGATTTATTACTCTTGCGACAATCGTTGGCTAAACTAAAGTTAACTGATTCTTCTTTATATTATGAAGAAGAATCCTCTGGTGTTTTGGGTAAAGGCTTTCGATGTGGTTTTTTGGGAATGCTTCATCTTGAAATTATAAGTGAAAGATTAAAAAGAGAATTTGATTTGACCTTGGTTATCACTCAACCTTCTATCACTTATAATGTATGGTGTAAAACTAATCCCTCAACTAGCTCGGGACGAAAAAATTCTCCAAATAAAATGGAAAAAATTTATTCGCCGGCTTTTTTTCCTGAAGATGGTCTTTTAGAAAAAATAGAAGAACCTTGGGTTAATGTGCACATCATTACTCCCACTCAATATGTAGGCAATCTATTGCCTTTCCTTTATGAACATGAAGGTGAGATAAGTAGCACTGAAAGTTTGGGATTAGCGCACTCATCTCAAGTCGGTGATGGCAAGACTAGGATTCTTGTTTTTATGCCTTTAAGAGAACTTATGAGAGGTTTTTTTGATAAATTAAAAAGTCTTTCTCAAGGTTATGCTTCTTTTTCTTATGAAGAGGTGGGTGTAAGAGAGGCCAACGTTACTAAGCTTAGTGTCCTCGTTGGCGGTCAAGAAGAACCAGCATTGGCACGTGTAGTTTCAAAAAGAATAGTAGAAAAAGAAGCCGAAACTATAGCAGAAAAACTTAAAAATCTATTACCCCGTCAAATGTTTGAACTAAAAATACAAACTAAATCTGGAGGTCGAATTATAGCTTCCAAAACTATTTCTGCTTTTAGAAAAGATGTCACTCAACATATGTATGGAGGAGACATTACTCGTAAAATGAAGCTCCGAGAAAAACAAAAAAAGGGCAAAAAGAAGATGAAAGATAAGGGGAAAATCAAAATTCCTCAAGATGTCTTTATCAAGATAATGCGTCCGGACTAAAAGCTAAAGGCAATCTTTGTTGCTTTTGGTTTTTAATTAAAATGGTATATAAATAAGAACCATACCAATTATCAGAAAAATGGCTATTATAAACCACAAGACTTTTATTATTTTACGAGCTTTTGGATCCCAAAGCATGATAATATAATATCATAAAAATATATTAAAAAATGCGTGGCATCAAAACAAAATCAAAAATTAGATGGAGAAGGGCGGCTATTTTTGTAGCTTTGTTTATTATTTTTATAATCCTTTTAAATTCTGTTAATAGAGTATACAAAAAAAAGAAAGAAGTAGAAAAAGCTTTAACCCAAATGCAATCAGAAATGGTAGCGCTAGAAGACAGAAATGAATTTTTAAAAAATTCATTAGAGAAATTAAAAACTAAAGAAGGGGTTGAATTTGAAATCCGCAAAAAATTAAATGTGGCCGAAGTGGGGGAGAGTGTGGCCATCATCGTAGAAGGGGAAGAAGTGCCAAACACTCCAAAATTAGAAGTTTCTACTTGGCAAAAAATAAAAGACTTTTTTGGAGGGTTGTTTGAATAGCGGGTATAGTTTAGTGGTATGATGCGTCCTTCCCAAGGATGAGACGGGAGTTCGATTCTCCCTACCCGCACTATATTAAAGAAGAGAGATTTTTTCTTAAAATACTTTGGTCGTTTTTATCTTCTAATAGATATCCTTCTTTTTCGATTTCCTCTCGGAGTTCGTCACTTTTTTGCCAATTTTTTTCTTTTCTTGCGGTATCTCTTTCGTTTTTTAATTCCATCACTTCATCTGAAATATTTTCTTTTATTTTTTTTGAAAGAAAAGAAAAATTAAGTCCCAAAATTTTGTCCATTTCTTGTATTGTTTTTTTACTCTTTTTTAAATTAAAAGCGTTATGCAATAGAGCTAAAGCTTTTGGAGTATCTAAATCATCACCTAAAAAACTTTCAAATTTTTCAATTGTCTCTTTGTCTATATCTTCTTTTGATAAATTATCAAATTCAAAAATTAATTTTTCTAATGTTTTATGTGCTCCTAAAACAGCATCCCAAGTAAAATTCATAGGAGAGCGATAATGCCCAGAAAGAAGCCAGAGTCTAAAAGCTAGAGGGTGGATTTGTCTCTTTTTTAAATCAGAAATCGTAAAAATATTACCAAGTGATTTTGACATTTTTTCTCCTTCTACAGTAATAAATTCATTGTGAAGCCAAAAGTTTGCCAAAGGCACTCCAAAAGCACATTCTGATTGAGCGATTTCGTTGTTATGATGCACTGGTATATGATCAATGCCTCCCGTGTGGATATCAAAAGGTTGATCTAGATATTTGCGACTCATTGCAGAACATTCTATATGCCAACCGGGGAAACCGACACCCCAAGGACTTTCCCATTCTTGAAGACGTTTTTCTCCTCCGCTAGCTGATGGGGAATATTTCCATAAAGCAAAATCTGAAGGATTTCTTTTTTCTATATTTGTTTCTATTCTGGCTCCTTCTTTTTGTTCCTTTATATTTATGTTTCCAAGTTTGCCATAATCCTTAAATTTGCTGGTATCAAAATATAGACCATCAGAAGTTTTATAAGCGAAACCCTTTTCTTCTAAGATTTTTAATATTTCTATTTGCTCTTTTATGTGTTCGGTGGCTCTAGGAAATTTGGTGTCATCACTTTTTATATTTAAATCTTTTAAGTCTTGGTAATATGCGTTTTCATAAAATCTAGCAATATCAAAAGCCGTTTTACCTTCTTTTTGGGCGGATTTTTCTATCTTATCTTCACCTTCATCACCATCGCTTACTAGGTGACCAACATCAGTTATATTTATGACTTGTTTGACTTTAGAGCCACTATATTCAATAGTTCGGCGTAAAATATCAGCCAATATATAAGAGCGCATATTGCCTATATGGGGGAAAAAATAAACTGTCGGTCCGCAGTTATACATTCGCACTTCGTTTTTATGAATAGGTAAAAAAACCTCTTTTTTACCAGTTAATGTGTTATTTAACTTAATTTCTATCATATCCACTTCTTATACCTAAAATAAGCAAACATAGCAAGACTGATAACGAACATAATTCCTAATATTATCCAAAAATCATTACCGTGACCGACAATAGGAATATGTTCAGCATTCATTCCAAAAATTCCTGCGATTAAAGCAAGAGGGAAGGTAACGAAGGCCATAATAGTGAAAATTTTCATTATCTCGTTTTGTTTGGTTGAAAGCATTGAGTTGTTGGTTTCTCGCAATTCGGTTATTAATTCTATTTGATTGTTTATCACTCTCATTATTTGTCGCCATTCTGCTATCAATGTTTTGGCTTGCTTGCCAAAGTCTTGACCAAATTTTTCGGTGCCGACATCTCTAAGAAATTCAAAAACATTTCCATGGGAGTCTATTGTTTTTCTGAAGTTTAAAAGATTTCTACTAACATTTGAAATAGCAAAAACCATCTCTCTTTCTTGACCTTTAAATATTTTTTCTTCTATTTGCTTCATCCAATCTTCTGTATAAGAGAGCTCATCTTCTAGCCCTCTATAAATTTCTTTCATCATACTAAAAAAAACGTTAGAATTTTCACCTTTATTTAATATTTCATTTACTTCAATTTGTTTGGCAAAGTAGTGAAGAGCGTCAATAGAATCGTATCTTGTAGTTATTAAACTGTCTTTTGATATTACAAAATCAATTTCTTGAGGAACGCTTTCAGAATGAGAATGTCTGAAGTTTGGTATATGTAAAACTGTATAAATAAAATTATCTTTATCTTTAATGTATTGGGAAGGAGTCGGAGAAAGTAAATCTTTGGCGATAAGGGGGTCTATTTTTTGAGTCAATATCAAAGAATCCACTTCTTCTTTGGTAGGAGAATTTAGGTCAGTCCATATTTGATTCATAAATGAATGAGTAGTAAGCATTTTTATGATGTTTAAATTATGTTATATTATTATAACAGAAAATGAATAATGAAAGGTATACACAAATTTTAATATCAATATTAATTGCTGTAGTTTTGTTTACTACTGGATTTTATGCTGGCAAAAAAGAATCTAAAGAAAATATCCCGGCTTATTTTTTGAATGCTTCTAGCACAGACAGTGTTGATATGGCTCCGTTTTGGAAAGTTTGGGAAATTCTTGATGAAAAATTTTCTCAAGCATCTTCCACTACTGTTCCTGAAAATACTGAAAAACTTTGGGGTTCTATTGAGGGGTTGGCTAGTTCTTATGGTGACCCTTATACTGTCTTTTTTCCTCCAGTCGAATCTAAAGTTTTTGAAGAAGAAATCAGTGGTTCTTTTGGCGGGGTGGGAATGGAAATAGCTATTCAAGATGGTATTTTGACTGTGGTAGCTCCTCTTAAAGGGACTCCTGCGGATAAAGCAGGTGTTTTGGCGGGGGATAAAATACTTATGATTGGAGATGTTTCTGCTTTAAATATGTCAGCCGATGAAGCCGTAAAAATAATAAGAGGGGAACCCGGCACTTCTATAGATGTTACTTTTGCTAGAAAAGGAATGAAAGACCCATTAGTTAAAACATTGGTTAGAGCTAATATAAATATACCAACTATCAATACCAAACTTTTGCCAAATAATATTTTTGTCATAGAGCTTTATAGTTTTTCGGCTACCTCTCCAAATCTTTTCCGTAGTGCTTTGAGAGAATTTATAGAATCTGGCTCTGATAAATTGATTTTGGATTTACGCAACAATCCGGGTGGTTATTTGGAGGCGGCCCTTGATATGGCTAGCTGGTTTTTGCCAACTGGTAAAGTAGTAGTGACTGAAGATTTTGGAGAAAAAAAAGATTCTAGAATTTATAGAAGTAAAGGTTATGATATTTTTACAGACAAATTAAAGTTTGCTATTTTAGTAAACGAGGGCTCGGCTTCGGCTTCTGAAATATTGGCTGGAGCTCTAAGAGAATATAATAAAGCTATTTTGATTGGTGATAAAACTTTTGGTAAAGGTTCGGTCCAAGAACTAGTCTCTATCACATCGGAAACTTCTCTCAAGGTAACGGTGGCTCATTGGCTCACTCCACTTGGAAATTCTATCTCAAACAATGGCCTTGTTCCTGATATTGAAGTTAAATTAACCGAAGAAAATACTAAAAATGGTGCTGACCCTCAACTTAACGCAGCAGTTGATTATCTTTTGGAGCAGTAGACTAACCCTCCCAACCCTCCCTTAATTTAAGGGAGGGCGACACGTAGTGCGAGGTGGGTTAGGTATTATAAATGAATTATGTTAATATCGGTCATATGAAAGTTATATTAAAACAAGATATAAAAGGGGTAGGTAGAAAATATGAAATAAAAGAAATATCCGATGGATATGCTAATAATTTTTTAATACCCAAAAAACTGGCCGAATTTGCAAGTAAGGAAGCTATCAAGAAAGCAGAAATTTTGAAATCAACCGTGGATGCCGAAAAAGAAGTTCAGGAAAAATTGGCGGAAAAACAGTTAGAGATGTTGAAGGAGGTTGTGGTTACTTTAAAAAAGAAAACTAATGAAAAAGGTCATTTGTTTGAACAAGTGCATTTGACTGAAGTTTCAAATGCTCTAAAAGAACAGGCCAAAATAGAAATTGAGGAAAAATATCTTTCTGTGGAAAATCCAATCAAAGAAATAGGTGAGCACTTGGTGCTAGCTCAAGTCGGTAAAAATAAAGGTAAGTTTACTCTAGTGGTTGAAGCATAAAAATAAAATAGCTCCTAAACGGAAGCTATTTTATTTTTTTTATATAACGTGGGCTACTTTTTTATTTATAACAGTGCCATCGAAGTGAATTTTTCTTTTGGAACCCATTTTTATTTTACCTTCTTTGAGAGCGAAAAGAGTATAGTCTTTGCCTATACCAACATTTATTCCTGGGAGCACATTAGAACCTCTTTGGCGTATTATAATAGAGCCTGTTTTACAGGCACTTCCATCTGAAAGTTTAACCCCTAAATATTTAGGGTTAGAGTCTCTCCCGTTTTTTGTTGTTCCGGCGGCTTTTTTATGTGCCATATCAGT
>MHWA01000001.1:0-22311 GCA_001825335.1 Candidatus Zambryskibacteria bacterium RIFCSPLOWO2_01_FULL_35_19 | reverse complement strand
TTTTATGTGCCATATCAGTTTATTTTCTTTATTTGTTATAATATATTAACTCTATAAGTATAAGATAAAACGAAGTAAAATGCAAACCTATAATTTTCAATGACTCAATTTTCAAAAAAAGAAAATAAAGAAGAGAAAATAGAGGAATATGTTATTTTGGATGATAAGGAAATGGGATTTAAAGAAAATTGGAAAGAGAAAATATTAGATTTTTTGGATGGTAAATATTTTATATCCATCATTATTATTTTGGTAGCAATAATAGCTTTTTCTTTAGGTAGGATATCGGGAATTCAAGAAAGAAGGCCTCCTGTAAGAGTTATTTCGGAAAGTATAATAGGGGAGGTGAAAGGAGTCTCAACAGATAACCCCATTAATACCCCTTATCTTGAGAAAGAAAATGAAAAAAATAATTCTGTTTCTGTGCCATCAGATTCTTCAGGTCAAGTAGTGGCATCAAAAAATGGCACCAGATATCATTATCCTTGGTGTGGCGGAGCTAAACAAATTTCTTCTAAAAATTTAATAACTTTTAATTCTATAGAAGATGCTCGAGCTGCCGGATATAGCCCAGCGGCAAATTGTAAAGGATTAAAATAATATTATACCACACTTTTTTAATGAAGAAGGGGAACCCTTCTTCATTTTTTTATTAACCATTTTTAAACTTAATTATCTTCATCAATTAGCAAATCTTGTATTCCTATTAAATTATTTTGGACTTGTTCTTTTTCTTTTAGATTTTTGAAATGGCTTAAATATTCTGATCGATTTTTATATTGACCCAAAATAATATCTTTTTTGCAGATACCTTTGCTTAATCCGATATATTCCAAAAAGCTACTCCACTTATACTTTTCCAAATTTTCTACTATTCCTGCTTTTGAAGGATTCTCGTGTATATATAAAGATAACCAAAGTAATTGTTGGTTTGTCTCAATTTGAACTGCTTTGAAGGCGTCTTGAAAGAGAGATCCAACACGTCCATATTTTTTGTTAAAATACATTGAGTAACTAGTACAAATTTTCGACACTAATTTACTTATAGGTAAGTTTGTTAATTGTTTGATAAGTAAGTGAAAATGATTTGGCATTAGACAAAAAGATACAAGTTCAAAAGAATTTGATGGTAAAAGTTTTCTTTCAATTTTCTTCTTTTTACCCCCGATATTAATCTCCAGTTTAGCTTTTTCAGGGTAAATATTTTCATGAAGACGACTCATAAAAACAGATTTATCTTGATCATCTAAAAATATATTCATCTTTCCAACGCCTCTATTGTAGATATGGAAATATTCATTTTCAATGAAATTTTTATAATCTCTATTTTTCATAATAAAATTATATCACACTTTTTTAATGAAGAAGGGGAACCCTTCTTTATTTCTTTATTTTATATATGGTATTATTGTAAGAAATGCAGAATCAAAAGAAAAAAATTGATGAATTTTTAATTTCCCTCAAACTGGGATTTTTCTTGGCTGTGAGACAAATCAGAAGGTCAAATAAAGCAACCACTGCTTTGATTATATTTGTTATGACATTAACTTTCTTAAATTTGGTGGTAGTGCGAGGAGTTTTGGTAGGACTTATTGAGGGTGTTAGTCAGGTTTATAGGGAAGTATCAACTGGAGAGGTTTTTATTTCAAACTTACCAAAGAAAAGTTATATAGAAAATAGTCCTTCTGTTTTGGCTAAAGTCAGGTCTTTGCCTTGGGTAGAATCTTTTACTCCAAGATATTTAGAATCTGGCACCATTGAGGCTGATTATAAAACTAAAATCAACTTAACTGATGGTTCAAATAGTGCCGGAGGAGTTATCGCTGGTATAGATCCTATTTTGGAGGACAACACTACGGGACTTTCTTCAAAAATAGTTGAAGGAGAGTATCTTACTCCAGAAGATACTGAATATATTTTAATTGGTTCAAGTTTGCTTAAAAAATATGTGCCAGTAGATTCGGCTAGTTTTTCTTTTTTAGAAAATGTAGAACCCGGAACTAAAGTTAGGATTACAGTTGGTGGCAATACCAAAGAATTCATCGTCAAGGGGGTGATCCAAAGTAAGGCGGATGAAGTAGACTTTAGGGCTTATATATTGGACACTACTTTGCGAAATATGATTGGACGCACTGATTATAATGTAGATGAGATTGCTATAAAATTAAAAGAGGGAGCTGATCCTGTATTAGTAAGGGACTCTCTTTTGAAAGCTGGAGTTGGGGAAAATGCTAGAGTTCAGACTGCCGATGATGCTGTGCCGAAGTTTGTAACTGATATTAAAAATACTTTTGCTATTTTGGGAAATGTTGTGGGGTCTATTGGTTTGGTGGTGGCCTCTATCACTATTTTTATTGTTATTTTTGTTAATGCTATAACTCGCAAAAAATTTATAGGCATTTTGAAAGGTATTGGAATAAGTTCTCAAGCTATTGAAATTGCTTATGTTTTTCAGTCACTTTTTTATGCTATTTTAGGTATTGGGATTGGGCTTTTGATACTTTATGGTATTTTGGTGCCGTTTATTGCAAACCACCCGATAAAATTTCCGTTTAGTGATGGTATATTGGTGGCTGAAGTTGGGGCAACATTTTTCCGAGTATTTCTCCTTTCTTTAGCTACTCTTGTGGCTGGTTATGTTCCAGCGCGTATTGTGGTTAAGAAAAATACACTGGATTCAATATTGGGGAGATAACTCACCCCTCGCTTCGCGTAGACCCTCTCTTACATTAAGAGAGGGTAGGGAAAAGAAAAAAATAAAAAATTTTAAAAATAAAAACAAAATGTCAAAAATAATAGAAGTAAAAAATTTAACAAAATCGTTTAAAACTGGGGAAGAAGAACTGGTAGTTTTAAATAAAATGTCTTTTGAAGTTGAAGAGGGAAGCTTTTTTTCTATAACTGGCAGGTCTGGGTCCGGCAAATCTACTTTACTTTATCAGCTTGGTCTTTTAGATCATCCAAACTCTGGAGACATAATAATAGATGGAATAAATATTACCAATCTAAATCATAAAGACAGAACAAGATTTCGTTTAAAAGAACTTGGTTATGTCTTTCAAGATTATGCTTTGGTGCCAGAGCTTTCTGCCATTGAAAACACAGTGATACCTCTTTTGATGCAGGGGTTGGATAAAAAAGAAGCTTATCAAAAAGCCGAAGACGCTCTAAAAAAAATCGGTATGGGAGAAAGACTTACAAACTTGCCAAATCAACTTTCGGGTGGAGAGCAACAAAGAGTTTCTATTGCTAGAGCTATCGCTCACGAACCCAAAATAATTTTTGCCGATGAGCCCACCGCAAATCTTGATTCAGAGACGGCTGATACGGTGATGAAGACTTTTTTAGAATTAAATGCCAATGGTCAAACTATTATTATGGTGACTCACGAGCCAGAATATGCAAGATTAACTAAAAGAATTATAAAAATAGATAAAGGTGTTATCTTGGCTGATGGTGGTCCAGAAAGTGCTGTTTAATCAAAAATTTGTTATACTATTTTAGTCCATTTATTAAACAATAAAGTAATGTTTTCATTTTTATCTAAAAAAATATTGATATATTTTAGTCTTGCCATTGTAGTTATTATAATTGTCGTTGTTAGTTTAAATAATAACAATGGTAAAGAGGTCGCTACTGTGGTGCGAGCTGATGTTGTTCAAGAAGTCGCAGTTACTGGTAAAGTAAAACCAAACCAAAATGTGGATTTGGGTTTTGATAAATCTGGCAGGGTAGGAAATGTTTATATCTCTATTGGAGAAAATGTTAAACAGGGGCAGATCATTGCTACTCTTGATGCTGGAGAAATATCAGCTGACCTATCAAAATCTAAAGCTATTCTTTTGGAAGAAAATATCAAATTAAGGGAGTTAAAAAATACTGCTCCTGCTTCTTTCTCTGATGCTTCTAAAAATCTGGATGCTACCATTAAAGAAAGTTTTGCTGATGCTGACAATGCGATTAGAAATAGGGTTGACCAATTTTTTAAAAATTCTACAACCAACCCGCAATTTGAAGTTTCTATCACTTCTGGTAACTTCATTCATTATTTTAATGTGCCTTATGATCTTGTTGTAGATATAAATAATAAAAGAAAAGAAGTAGAAATTATTTTAATAGATTGGCAAAATAGAACTTTAAATATAAGTTCAGATAATCTAATTTCAGAAGCAGATAAAGCTATAAACGATTTAAATACAATCTCTAAATTTTTGGACAAAGTAGCTGAAGCTATAAACACTTTTTCTCCTGCAGATTATGCTTATGAGACAACTGTCAATAATTATAAAACCGCTATTTCTTCTGCTAGAGGTGAAGTATCTGGAGCTGTCTCTACTTTAGTTACCGCTAAAGACAAATTGAATTTAGCGCCGACTTTGGCGATAGACGGTCAGTTTGAGAGTGTTCTTGCTCAAGAGGCAAAAGTAAAACAAGCGGAAGCTTCAGTTTTTTCTCTAGAGTCTTCTTTGGATAAAACTGTAATTTCTGCCCCATTTGATGGGGTGGTTACTTTGCAAGATGCCAAAGTTGGAGGGGCTGTTTCGGCTGGAAAGGTTTTTATTTCTATTGCTAGTCAAGATCAGTTTTATATTGAAGCCAATATTTCAGAAATTCATATCGGTAAAATAAAATTAGGCAATCCGGTCTCTGTTGATTTTGATGCTTTTCCAAAAGAGGTTTTTTCTGGAGTTGTTTTTTATATAGAGCCGGGAGATGTCATAATTGACGGAGTGGTCAATTATAAGATTAGAGTTAATTTGATGAATCCAGAAAGTCGAATCAAAAATGGTTTGACTGCTAATATAAAAATTCAAACAGATAAAAAAAGTGATGTTTTGACTTTGCCTTTGTATGCAATAACAAAAGAGGGAGACGAAGTTTTTGTAAATAAAATAGTAGCAAAAGGAAAAAAACAAAAAACTCCTATTACTTTAGGTCTTACAAGTAATGATGGCACAGTTGAGATATTGAGTGGTTTAGAAGAAGGGGATATAGTGGAGTTTTAGGATTTTTTAATATATTATTTAATTAAATTACCAATAAAAAATAAAATTATGTTTTGGAAAAAACACAATATAGAAAAAAAAGATTTGCTAACGCCGGGGGCGATATTGATTGGGGCGATACTTGTATCTATTAGTATTTGTTGGAGTGCTGGCACTTTGCCATTTTTTAATAATGGAGTAAATATAAACGAAGGAGACCAGCCCCAAGCTGAAAATGCAAAAGAGGTGAAAATAACCAAAAGAGATAAAGCTCCTACTTTAGGTTCGGGCAAAGTAGAGCTCGTAGAATTTTCAGATTTTCAATGTCCTTTCTGTCAGCGTTTTTATAATGATGCTTATAAGAAAATAAAAGAGACTTATGTTGATACCAACAAAGTTAAATTTACTTTCAGACATTACCCTTTATCTTTCCATCAAAATGCTCAAAAGTCAGCTGAAGCTTCGGAATGCGCCAATGATCAAAATAAGTTTTGGCAATATCATGACATCTTATTTGAAAATAGCGATGCTGATGGTAATGGTCTAAATGTAACTGATTTAAAACGATATGCGGCAAATTTGGGTTTAAACACTGCTCAATTTAATGCCTGTTTGGATAGTGGAGAAAAAGCAGATGAAGTAAAAAAAGATTTTGCAGAAGGTCAGAGATTGGGAGTAAACGGCACTCCAACTCTTTATGTCAATGGCAAACCTGTTATAGGAGCTCAACCTTTCTCTGTTTTCCAAGAAGCAATTGAAGAAGCTTTGGGGAATTAATTATTAAACTACAATTTAAAATATAGAGTTTAAAATATAGAGATCGACTTTTTATATTTATTATTTATCCACATAAATTAGCCCTATTATCGTCCATAGGAGGTATAATAGTATTAATTATGGATAATGAATTTGGGACAAAAAAAAGTTTTGTAACCATTAAAAACTTGGTTGTTTTGCTTGTGGTAGTTATTGTCGTAATAGCAGGAGCGGTGTATTGGGCTAAGTTTCGTCAAGTAGAAAAAACTTCCGATATAGATCCAAAGTTTAATTATAATGAATACAATATTTCAGGTTTACCAGAAAAAATTGACGAAGAGATGATTATTGGAGCGGGAAGCACTATAATCAAAATGTTTTCAACAGAGGAAAAAGCTGGAGTCAAAGAGATTACTGTAAAGTATCAATCAACAGATAATATTGAAAGTTTGACCAATCAATTTCAAAATTATTTTAAAGAAAAAAAATGGCATAAACAAAATGAATATATATCCGATGAAGTGGTCACACTTTCTTATTGGAATGATTTGGATAATTTAAATGTTTTGCTGGTATCTTCTACTAACTCAACTACAGTAGATTTGACTTATACTGATTATCCGACTTATGCTGAAATAAACACTTCTCCAGAGAAAATTGAAAAATATAAACAAGTTTTGATTGTATATAGAACGGATTATGAAGGGGAAATATCTAAATACTTATCTGAAGATTTGCCAGTAAAAAATATTACGAAAATATTGGAAAGTTTTGACCTTATCTATTTAGGAATTTTTGAAAATACTAGTATTTATATTTCTTCTGATTCTGTAGAAAAAACTGTAGATAATTTTACTAAATATTTTAAAGAGGAAGAACTTTTCTATGATTTTTTTGATACTGAAGATGGAGCTATTATGGTTGCAGATTTGGGAGTAGATAGAAGTTTAAATATAACTGTTCAGAAAGAAGGCAATGGCTCTAAAGTTGAAATAAAAAATATTGAACCATTAGAATCTATTCCAGCTAATAATTAATATAGGTTTTAAAAATAAAAAACAAAAAAGACCGTCTGGAGTGGAGACTCGCAGACGGTCTTTGGTTACTTGATCGACGTCCAGAACTTATCCTCTTCGCCACCTGCGTTGAGGATGATTTCCACCAATCCGGATTCTACTTCTTCCGGAATGGTGAAGTTTATCTGGAAAAGTCCGACGAAGTCCGGCGCAAGGCCGGAATAATCCACCTGAACTTTTTTGCCACTTTCAGTCCGAAGACTGACAGGGTTTGAAGTCCAAGCGAGGGGCTCACTGGGAGATACTTGTCCGGTAGGGACAAGCGGGACGGTGGCTCCCAGCCCTGTGCACCACAAGGTGTATTTCTCTTCCCGTTTTAAGGGGTAGAAGAACGGGTCTCCTACTAGACCTCCTTTTTCATTTGTCACCACCCCCAACGGGGATGGGAAAAACAGAAGGCCGAAAGTCCTCTTGAGCACCACCGGAGCGGTTTGCCCAAGAGAGACTAAGACTTCGTTGCTTCTCGACGAACCGTCAAGACGGTTTACCGAGACGAAGTAGTCTCCGACGCCGAGTTCCGTGGGAACTTGGACCAGAATACTACGGGACGAAGCTTCAAGGACATAAGCCCTGAAAGCTCCGAACCAGACCTCGGGGGTCTGATTTTGGTCTCCTTGGAGGTCTAATCCGCTCACCCAAGCAAGTGAGCCCGGAGCTAAAGCATCTCCACCACCGAAGTTTACAACACCGCGTTGGGTGTTGATGGTCGGTGAGAGCCAGCCCTGGATTTTTTGCCCGGTGATGTTACCAGCAATTATCCAAGGTCGTGGAATGACCAGACCTTCTGGTGTTTTGGGTTGATTGTCCGTGAGCGCGCGGACAACTTCTGTCCCAGTCGGGGTGACACCTCGGTCTATCATCGCTTGCGCAATGAGTCCGAGCAGACCACTTCCGATGGGAGCAGAAAAACTGGTCCCGTGGCGAACCCCGAAGAGACCGCTTTGTGGTGTTCCTGCCGTGAGGATATTAACCCCTGGTAAATACACCAAACGGGAACCAATTGTATCGCTCCAGTTGGAGAACACAGCGCGATGACCGTCTTCATCGGTGGCACCGACGGCGACGACGCTTTCAAGGTCTCTGGCGGCAGCGGAAGGGTAGTGTTCCTCCGCGACTTTTCCGTCGTTACCTAATGAGGTAACGAAGACGAACCGATCACCCATCTCCTCCATCTTATCAATGAAGAACTGGGGCCGTTCATACCCTGTGAAGTCAGCGCCAAATGACATATTGACGATTACCAAATCGTCTTCTGCCGTTTGGGATTTTATAAGGTCAAGCGCGCGGATTACATCCTCAAAGAGGACGACCGCGGTTTGCCCAATTTCCTCACCGTTGTCGTTATATAGGGTGAGTTGTCGAGCGACTTTTATTACCCAAAGACTGGCGCAGGACTGAATAACTCCTGCGCCGTCGAGACCATTGTTGGTGGTCTCACACATCACACTAGCCACAGAGGTTCCGTGGCCGAGCGGGATATCGTAAGGGTCGGGGTAGTCGGGGAGGATAGACCCCATATAATTGGCGTTGATTTCCGGACCGGGTGTGAATCCCGTATCTAGAACTACTAGTTTAACTTTATGACTAGTAGTTTTTATAACTTCCCAAAGCGGAAGCAGTCCTTTCAGGTGCCATTGGTCTGGCACTCTTGGGTCGTTTGGACCCACCTGTTGTTCTTGCTTCTCGTTTTGCTCAGTCCGAAACGAGGGTGGAGGTGGAGCGGACTCTTCCGACTGATTAGTCGGAATGGTGAAGACGTAGTTGGGTTCGTCTTCGAATCCACACACTTTCTTTTCTCGGCACCGGCGAATGATTTCGTCGGCACGAGATCCGGGTGCGGTCTGGACCTTAAAAAAGTCACCAGAGATCCGCGTGACGGCATCGGCAAGCTCGGCTGGGAGTGTCTCTCCCTTGCGAACTTTCAAAACCAGTTCCCCGGACACTGCCCGAGGTATGAATCGTCCTCTTGTTTCTGCCTTGAGCTTGCGAAAGCTCTCGTCAGAGGAGGCCGCTTCCAAACTAAAATGAGTGCTGACTCCGAGAGACAGCACGAAAATTATTGCAATCTTAATTAACTTCATCTCTATCTCCCTTGTCTCTGGCTCCTTATTTTTTTGTAAAAGAGCCGAACTCTATAATCATATTACTATTATATATAAAAAAAGTCAATGCTTGTTTGGGTATAATAAATTTCCTCAAAGAAAAAGACCGTCTGGAGTTTGCATATGAATGCAACAAACTCGCAGACGGCCTTTGGTTTCTGGGGTCCCACTGCCTCGGACCGAATTGCCAGAGGCGGGGGAAAGGAGAAAAAACTTTGGTCCTAGGTCGTGTGGAGGGCAACATTTTAAAATTGCCTCCTAATCTTCGATGTAGAGCCACCAAATCTTGGTCGAATCGGAGCTGAACCAGAAAGGTGTCAGCCCGTAAGCGCCAAGAGGAATTTTGAAGCCAAATTGGTCAAGACCATTATAACCGGGAGCACGCACCGCGTACTCCAAGTTTACTGGAACACCGCCAATGTAGGCGATTGGTGTTTCTCGCCATTGGTGGGTGACTCCGGAGGCGTCTTGACTGTCGTCTAGCCACGGGTCTGTGACTCCAGCTCCAGTGGACCAGCCAATCACTGTTTCGCCACGTTTGGCGCGAACGGCGCCGTTGTTGCTTTCCGGCCCGACCAACTGGTAAAAGGAATTGGTGAAAATTCCTTCCCCTTTGGTCGGATCGTTCAGGTGGGGGAACCACTCAAACAGTGTGATATTTTGGTCCGTCAGTTGGACACTCATCTTGTTGGATGATAGACCATTGACGATAACCTGCACATCACAGGTTTGGTAGTTCTCGGTTGCCAACGGCACGATGCCGTTGACCTGATTTTCGCCGTTGAAAATCAGACGAGCAGGGAATTCAAGGTCTCCGCAAAGGAACTTTACATTGGCGCCACCAAGTTCAAAGGTGGCCTCATGGCGTGGGGGCTCACCAACGGCAGCGGCAACTTGGTAGAAACCCAGTTTCTTACCATAGATGCTGAAGATAGATTGGTATGCCACGGGCTCTTCCTTCCCGTTGGCAGCGTTTACCACTTTCTCTATTTTCGGCTGGTTGGGGTTTTCGGGGACCAACCTCACCGAGTATAAGCCCCAATTGCCGGACTGGTCTTGTGCTCCGAAGTAACCATTGTTTTGGTTTCCTGGAGCGAACGCGTAGGAAAAGTTCTGGAATTGGTCGCCAACTGTGGTAACCTCCTGCCAAAAATCTCCCTGCATCAAAGCGAAGCTGGTGGGACGGTCAAACCCTTTTGTTGCATTTTTTACCAGACCCATCATAGATACTTCAACCTCACGAATGAAGTCAAATTTGTGAGAGACCCAACTTTGCCTACCCCTATCTAAATTGTAATATAGTTTCCAGATGTTGGTCTGGAAGTCCCATTTCACTATCTCGCTAGTGAAAGAATAATCACCCCCTCCCCATATAGGGTATAAAAGGTAAATGTTTCCTTTCTCTGCAGAGAGCCTCATGTAGATGGGTAAAGTGGTGTCCTTAAGAATCCGAGTGCCTGAATGGATTGTTGAGACAGTGTTGGTCTCTAGGTTGGCCGATAATATCTTATCGCGCGAATAGAAGAAAATCACATATTCGCCAACAACATACAAGCGTCGAGGTTGGGCAAGCTGATTGTTGTTCAACCTCACTTGCTTTTCAGTGTCCGCGAACACCAACTTTGCAGTTAGTGTTTTGGGGTTTATTAGGTAGATTCCCTGACCATCGGGAGTTACAAGGTAAGCGACCAGAGCCCCTTCCGGGGCGGGGGTGATCTCAAAGAGGCCAGTGATTTGAACTTTCTCACTGTCTACAGAGATGACACTCCCGAGTCCAAAGACTTCGGTTGGCACAGGGTTTACCCCTGCCAAACCAACCTTCCATACTTTGTCGGGCCAGTTTCCACTTTCACCAAAAGTGGTGAAGTAGAGGAACTCTCCTTGGACGGAGAGCTCTGACATAACAATGTCGGATGATGGTCCAAAGACAGAGACGACTGTCTTTACTAACTTACCTCCTTCAACAGAGGAGTCGCCAGAGCTAACTAGCTCTCGGCAACTATCTTCTCTGAAAAGAAGGATGTTTTCGGCTGTCAAGACGACTGTGCCAAATTTAGTCGCCTCTATTGCTAGAGGTTCATCTGTCAGGGTAGGGCAGGCGAGTTGCCTGACCTCTGATACATTTTGAGCGGCCGCTACTGTTGAAAGTAGCGACAAAAAAAGCAAAATGAAAGTCGCTTTCCGCATTTTTTCTCCTTTCCTTATGTCCTGTCAAAGGACATTATCTATCATTACATTAAAGAAAATTATATTAAATGTCAATGCCTTGTATTTTAGAGATTATTTTTATGTTGACACTAAAATACTCAAGGGTATACTAAAAATAGACAGAGTTTGCACAATCTGGACTATTTGATAGGAAGAGGTTAATAAAATGGAGTATTATCACAGATGCCCTAATTGTGGCAATAATGAGGAAGGAGAAAGAATTTGGGAGTGCAAATGTGGTGGGATACATTGCGACTCTTGTTGTGAGGGAGAACACAGAAAATGCCCCCATTGCCACGATGACCCAGGACATTGGGGGTTTGGTCATGAAATCATCGGCTACATCGGTGATGACGACTAGTGAGGAAATTAAGCAGGGTTGGAGATGATTAAATCTCCAACCCTGTCTTTATTTTATATTATAAATAAATAATTTGTGTTTATATTTGGATAATTTGTCATCTAATATTATGGTATCAATCAACTTAAAGTTTTTAATTTCAAAATCACATGAAATAATTTTAACACCATCTTGACATTCTTTTTTAAATTTTTCTCCAAGTTTATTTAAGCATTTTGGATAAAGATAAACATATATATGAGTAGCATTCTGAATATTGGCGTTAAAAATGCTAGTTTTTTTAATTTGTATCTGTTTAAAACATCGAGATGTAAATTTTGCAAGCAAGAATGGTACTAGGGAATACTCAAAACCTATAGCCGACATACTTTTAATTTTAATAACAGCATGACGTAATATTCTTCCGTCTCCACAGCCCAAATCTATTAATACGCTTTTTTCATCTAATCTTAGATTAGAGATAATTTTGTCGATTATAGATTTTTCAGTACTGACAAATGGAGCATCTAAAAAGTATGACTCGATAAAAGTTATTACTATTACAAAACATATTAGCAACAATATAAGACCTAAGGAAATTATGAAAAGTAATTCAAATATTAACATGTTATAGTTTGTTTGATTATAACAAAATATTTTTAATCTGATGGGGGTTTGTTGACAGTAAAATACTCAAGAGTATACTAAAAATAGACAGGTTCACCTGTACTCTGGATAGAAGCGTGCTTGCAAGACGCTTCTTGAGGAAGGGAGAAATAGAAAAAATGAAGATGCCGGATTATCCTCCTCTGTGCGACATTCGGTGCGATAGTGATTCAGATACCGGTCCAGTGTCTGATGACTACAGTGCCGACAGTGATGCCGACAGCGGTGACGTAAGCTGGTAACCAGCTCCACCGTGTTTGTAATAGAATCCCCTCGAAATTTGAGGGGATTCTCTATTTTAAATTCTCACGATTTCTAAAATACTCTAATATTTTTCCATATGGTTCCGTCAGATGATATGCTCTCTTATAATGATTGTTTCTGTTTGGGATAACTTTCCTTAATAATTTAATATCATCTTCAAAAATTTTTCTTAAAACAGCGAAAATTATGATGTGATTTTTGACGACTTCATTTTCTTCTGCTGCAAATTTAGAAATAACAGATTGAATCGTTGTCAGAATTTCAGATTCATTAATGGCCAGAATACGGTGAACTAATTCATGAGACAAAATAACAATAAAATCATCTGGTAGATGTTGACTACCAATTATCAAAGGATTTGACATTGAGCGGGAGGAACCGGAAACAATGAAAATATCTATAACTTCTCTATTAAAAGACAATCCTAATACTGAAGAAATTCCATCAATAACTTTTTTATCATATTCGGACCAAACATTTCTATAGGCTTGTATTCTTTTTTTTAATTTCTCTTTATCGGGGATTACCCACTTATCCCAACCACCAGTAATTAGAGTGGGGTCTTTGCAATTTTGGTGATAAAATTGAAAAAATGGCTCTAAAAGCCTGCCGTGTTGAATGTTAATTTGAACCATTGCCGTATTTTAACACAAAAATCTATTATTTCCAAAAGAAAAATGTGATTTTTGTGATGGTTTAGGTATTCTCAAAAAAGAAGAAGAAGTCAAAATAAAAATCCCAGCCGGCATAGACAATGGAGAAATGATTCGCCTTTCTGGAGCAGGAGAAGCGGTCAAAGGAGGAGCCCCTGGAGATCTTTATATAAAAATTCACGTAAAGACTCATAGAGTATTTCATAAAGAAGGCAATGATCTAGTGATGAATTTAGACGTCAAATTATCTGACGCTCTTCTTGGTGCTAAAATAGATATCCAAACTCTAGATGGACTTTCTTCACTTAAAATACCAGAAGGAGTAAACACCGGCGATATCTTGCAAATAAAAAATAAAGGAGTGCCAACCCAAAATAGAGGTCGCGGAGACATTTTAGTCAACATCCGCGTAACTTTACCAAAAAAACTTTCCAAATCAGCATACGAAGCTATCCAAAAATTGAAAGAAGAAGGATTATAATAAAAAAAACAAATTTATTATTTATCCACACAAATTAACTCTATTATCATTTAGTAGGAGGTATAATAGTATTAATTATGGATATGGATAATGAATTTGGAACAAAAAAAAGTTTTATAACTATTAAAAACTTGGTTGTTTTGCTTGTGGTAGTTATTGTCGTAATAGCGGGAGCGGTGTATTGGGCTAAGTTTCGTCAAGTAGAAAGAGGTATTGTAATAGACCCACCTACTGTGACCACTATTGATATGACTAAAATGCCTACTGGAATACCCACTGATTTGCCTATAGAAGAAGATGTTCAAATTTTACAAAATTTTGAAACTCAAGAAGAGGGGACTAATAAATTTCAATCTACTAGACAATATATAAGCAAGAAATCATTTGGAGAAAATGTAAGTGTATATTCTGATTATTTTTTCAAAAATGAAGAATGGAGTATTAATTCCCCAATAATTGGAGATAATCTAGTTACTTTTGTGGCTGGGGGAGTAAATGGGGAAGAGATGCTTATTAGCATAGGTAAAACTGATTTAGAAAGTCAAACTGTAATAAGTATAAATTTGATTTATACAAAAGAATAAACAAAATATTTAATTTTAAATATAATGGTAATAGAACAATAAAAAAGGGGCAACCTCACTTTCGGTGATTGTTGCCCTGATTAATTTGAGATATTTCACAATTGCAGACTCCTTTTCAGATAGTCAGCAATTGCATTGCAGATTGCACCATCGTATAGATGGTCGACCCACCACCATGCTCCACAGGTGTTTACTTCAAGAAAATAGAGGTTGCCTTCATCGTCTTCCATAAAGTCTGCGGAACAATAATGGATAGAGAGTCGCTTCATAAGAGTTTTAAGCAGGTTCATTGTTTGTGCATCAAACTCACACGGTAGAAATGATTCTCCAGTTGTGGCATTTCGGCGAATATCTTCACGCTGACCCTCATTCGGTTTGCAATATGCCGCAAAGATTTTGTCTCCGACAACCACGATGCGATAATCTTTTCTGCGGACCTTGTATTCCTGGTAAATGACCGGGCAGAATTCAAGTTCTCTATCGTTCTGCAACCAATTTGGCTCAACAATCCTGCTGTAGGCCGCTTGAGTTTCTTTCGGAGAGACAACCCAAGGAGTTGCCAAATTTTTTGCAATCGTGGGTTGATTTTCCACAAAAGAGCGGATGTGTTGCGAGACGTTGGAAATCAAAGTGTTTGGCATATTGAGCCCAACAGATCGCGCATACACAAGTTGAAGGAGTTTATTTGACGCGTACAGCACATTTCGCGGATTGTTAAGCCACGGCACCTCAAGTGAATCAAGAGATGCGAGCTGTGCGGTCCAAAGATTTCTGCGTTGGAGATTCTCGTTGGCAGATGCAGCCTGGTTAAGATATGGAGGAAGTTGCTGACACCAACCGACCCCTATTTCATCCGAATTTATTTCACGTTCATCGCATACAAACGATGTTTTGATATACTTATTGCTAATCGCGAAAGAAACTAGGGACGCTTCGTTCCCAGAATCGCAATTAAACCGAAATACTGGTACGCCATCACGGCGGAGTACATCAATTACTGGATCGGCTTCAAAACCCCTACGATGCGTGACCACAAAGACAGATTTCATTTCATTCTCTCCTTTTCTGTATTACAAAGAGCGGTTTGACTACTTTCCAAATAATATGATATTATAATATATATGTCAAACATAAAAGAACAATGGGAACAAAGATTTTACGATTACACTATTCTCTGGATGAATCCTGCATTCAATGCGCCACATCGAGCTATTTTAGTTTCAAATTTATCAGGAAAATTTCAGCTTCATTCCTATGATTTTATTACAAAATTTTCTCGCCAACTTACAAAAAAATCACAGGGAACACTTTTTGGTTCTATTTCATCGAATGGAGAATATGTTTTTTATCTTAATGATATTGCTGGTGGTGAGCATGGTCATTTTATGCGTATTCCTTTTGCTGGTGGACATGCCATAGACATAACGCCATCTCTTCCTCAATATTATTCTTATGAAGTGAGCGTAAATAACACTGGAAATTTATTATGTTTTTCCGCATCAATAGAAGATAAAAACAAAATATATCTTGTATCTTTTGATTCTAAAGGAAGTCCTCTAACTCCATACCTTTTATATGAGTCAGCCAAATCTATACAAGGATCAATAATGAGTCCTGATGGAAAATTTACCTGTATTTCTTTATCGTCTAATGGAACTAAAACTATTTCTGAAATTCTTATTTTTGATAATGTAACAGGTAATATAATTTATAAATCTAATATTAAAGGATCATACACCCCTCACACTTTTTCCAAAAAGTCATCCGAGTTGGAGATTTTAGGTCTTTCAAACACAAGTGGGTCTTATCGCCCCATCTTGCTTTATCCTAAGAAAAAAACAATCAGAGAAATAAAAGATTCCTCTTTTAAAGGAGATATTTTTGTTATGGGGTGGATTGAAGACGAACAAAAATTACTGCTTTGTGATGTGTATCAAGCTAAACAAAAACTATTGCTCTATGATTTAAAAAATAAAACTATTAAAAAAATTGGTCCAACTTCTGGTACTTTTGATTTATTCTTTAATTCGATCGCAATTTTACCCGATAAGTCTATCCTTATAAGATGGCATTCATTTGAAACTCCCCCTCAAATATTAAAATTGCATTATCCGTTATACAAAAAAATAACAAATGTATACCTGCCAGTTTCAACAGCTAAAACAAACTCTAAATTTGAAAGTGTTTATTTTCATTCGTTAGACGGAAAAAAAGTACAAATGTGGATTGCAAAACCTAAAAACAATAAAAGGAGTGGTTCCTTCGTTATAGATATTCATGGTGGTCCGCATGGGGTTGTTGGTGACGAATTTTCACCAAAAGCACAGGCGTGGCTTGATAAAGGTTTTGGATATTGTGCAGTAAATTATAGAGGTTCAATTGGTTTTGGAAAAAAATTTGCAGAAGATATCTATGGCAATCCTGGGAAATGGGAAGTTGAAGATATTGTAGCTGCTCGTAATTGGCTTGTTAGGAAAGAATTGGCGGATTCAAAAAAAATTATTCTTTCTGGCTGGTCATGGGGTGGTTATGTTGTTCTGCTAGCCCTTGGAAAATATCCAAATTTATGGGCTGGCGGTATTGCCGGCACCCCTATCGCTGATTGTATTTTTCAATACGAAGATGAGCCCGCATTTTTTCAAGCGTTAGATCGAAAACGCTTTGGAGGAACTCCGACTGAAGTTCCTGATATTTATAAAAGCAGTTCTCCAATAACATATGCAAAAAAATTTCAAGCACCAATACTTATTCTCTATGGAGAAAATGATGTTCGTTGCCCACCACGACAAATCGCTTATTTTGAGAAAATTTTAAAAAAAGAAGGTAAAAAAATTACTGTAAAAAAATTTTCATCTGGTCATGCTGGTGAATTTGCTAACACAAAAATTCGTGTTTCTAATATAAAAGCAGCGCTTGATTTTGCAATGAATATAATAGGTAAAGCCCCTCTCAAAGAATAACTCCGAGAGGGGCTCAGTCGAGGATTACTCCTCTTGGCAGTGCTTGACGGGGCTCATCACAATCGAATTGCGATGAGACCAGGTTTGGGTGCTCGGATCGTACTGCCCGAGCTCTACTGCGGGTGTTTCCGGAACCGGTTCGAATAGCCGATTCAAAAGAGACGTTTGCCCCTGTTGGTTTTGCATAGTTTACCTCCCGATTAAGCTCCTATGAGAGCCATAGTAAGCTAAACATCAGCTTCCAAGTTTAAGATAACAAACATTATATTTTTTTGCAATCTAAAATTAAAATAGCAAATGCACATATTCTGTAGAAGAATCATTCCAATCTGAAATTGAAAAATCTTTTTTGATAATTATAAATAAAAAAGACCGTCTGGAGTTTGCATATGAATGCAACAAACTCGCAGACGGCCTTTGGTTTCTGGGGTCCCACTGCCTCGGGCCGAATTGCCGGAGGCAGGGGAAAGAAGAAAAAACTTGTTGGTCGTGTGGAGGGTGGTCACTTATCATAACCACCTCACTGTTTGACGATGAGCCAGAAAATATCACTTCTCCGCCCATCGTATGTTTCAAACCACATAGGAACCGAATCCCGAGGAGCCGGTGGCTCTCCCGGTAACGAAATCCGAGGGGTGATCCCCGAAGGAATCTGGAAGTTGATTTGACATAACCCCATAAATCCAGAGGTTCTGCCAAGCCAACTGATTTCAGGTTGAACTCCACCAACATACAGCTTGAAGCTGTAGTTGATGGGGACTCCGGGGTAGGGAGTGGGTACTCCATCGGCTATGTTGGCGAAACCACAGCCAGTGGTCCACATAGTGACTAGTCTGTCACCACCAATTGGGTGGAAGGACGTTGTCCCATCGTTGGGTCCTACATAGATTTGTCTTCGGTTTCCTTGTTGATCCAAAATGGGGTCACCGTTTTCATCTAGAAGGTCGGCCGTTATGACTGGGAACTTAAATCCCGGCTCAATCTCGGTGCCGTCTGAACGAAGGACCACCGTCATAAAAGGCTTTGGTAGGGGATTGTCATCCAATTCAATCCAAACTGGAAAGGAATCTTCATTCAATCCTTCCAGAACCACTTCTACCTCTTTCAAACCCTTTAGCGAGTCTGGGAGGAAGAAGTTTATCTGCCCTTCTCCGTCCTCAATGAACGAATAGAGGATAGGTGCGTCCACTCCGTCTACGGTAATCGCTTCAGGTAATTGGTCCCCGGTGAAAAAGAGAGTTGCAATCTCTCCAGCGGAGAACTTCTCTGTGACAAATGTTGTGGACGAAACCACTCGATTGATTTTGAGAGAAGGTGGTTTCCAGTTACCGGACTTTTTGAACCAGTATAGCCCTTCGGCGGTTCCTGATTCGTTGAAAGAGAAGAATAGCCCAGTGTCTTGGTAGACACTTGTTATTCCAGTTCGTCCGAGAAGATGACTTTTCAAGGAGTGTATAACCCCTAGGTTTCCTGGAAGTGTGTTACCACTTTGAATCCAAGGAATCAACTCTTCACCGTTCCACATCATCAAGTTGATCGAGCCATCTCGGTACTTAACAGGAAAAATACCAAAGTTTGGGTTGAAATCGCGATAATACAACCGACTAAATGGAGTAGATGAGTTTGGGTCATCAGTCCATCCAAACAATGGAGTGATCTTGCCGTCGGGCGCCAGCGAAGAGTAACTCTCACCGTACGTTCCGTTTGTGCGAGAAATCGATCTCAAGACTATCTGCCCTGAATTTACCAGAGCATCAGCTTGAATCCCTAAAGCGCGAGGGCCTCTGTCAAACTTATATAGATTCCTCTCAACCCACCAGTAAAGGTTCCCTTCACTGTCGCCAACAACTTGACTGATTCTAACAAGCTCGTTCCCGATTTCTCTGTGTAAAGATAACAGACGGAACACTCCTGTCTCTGAATCAAATTCATACACACCATTTTGGAATGAATATGCTAGATCCAGAGGGACGGCAAAGGTGGTTTTTGAAATTGGCCACGGTGTTTTGTAGTCATAAATGAAAGTTTCTGAACCGTCACTTAAGACCACTTTTATACCTTTTTCACCCCCAGCAAACAAGGGTTTGACTTTTAGGGTTTCTGGGTCAAAAAAGAAGCTTTGAGCATCTTCTGTGGGCCAAGTTCTGGTTATCATCACCATTCCATACTTGTTAAGCGAGGGGTATGTTACAGATATTGTTCCATCGGAATTAAACTCTGCGAGCTTGGTGAGTTCTCCAGAATCATCCCAAACCTTTTGGAAACTTTCTCCTCCTTCCGGAAGGAAGTAGAGAGAAGTGGTTGGAATAGTGGTCGGGTTGACGGCCAAAAGAGCCGAACCCCATTCGTGTGTCCCAATCCAAAGAGGGATTTGGGACCCCCCTAGAATTTCAGGCGGGAGTTTGTTGGTCCAGTTTTGAAGCTCGGCGCCTCTGAACTGAACACTTTCTTGAGCTTGAGCGGTCGCTACTACCGCAAGCAGTAGCGACAAAAAAAGCAAAATGAAAGTCGCTTTCCGCATTTTTTCTCCTTTCCTTATGTCCTGTCAAAGGACATTATCTATCATTATATTAAAGAAAATTATATTATATGTCAATACTTTGTATTTTAGAGATGATTTTTATGTTGACAGTGAAATACTTAAAGGTATACTAAAAATAGACAGAGTTTGCACAATCTGGACTTTGGATAGGAGAGCAACAATTGAGCTTTCCTTGAGGAAAGGAGGTATAGAAAAAATGGGTATTCTAGATTTTCTGTTTGATGATTCTGGGCCTAGTAGTAAAGCTAGTGGTGGTGATTACACACCATCAAAAAACTCGGCTGAAGCGCAAGCAAGTGCTGACTACATGTCAGAATCTTTGAACACTGGTAAAGATCCGATTCCTGACATGGCTCCTGATTGGGCAAAAGATATCGGTCCTAAGAAATAGCAGGGAGCTATTGGGCGGGCAATGAACTTGTCCGCCCTCACTTTTGATGCATAATATATCTATATGTTTGGTAATAGATTTGAAAAAGAATTTAAAATGATTGAAAAAGCTCTTGAAACAGAGCAAGGTGAAAAGTTATTTAGAAAATATATTACTATTTATGTTGAACAAGTAGTAGATAAATATATAAATGATAATAAAATTGAAAACATACTAAGAGAAAAACTTATAGAAGCCGGGTGGACACATTTTTCTTTAGCGTTAAAAAAATATAAGGAGAGGACAGATTTAATGTTGCAAGGTAAAAATGATATTTTTTACTTTAATTCATATTTTAATTGGTATATTAGGCAAGGTATACTTGAATATATAAATTTGATAAAAAATAAAATTTAAATATAAATGTTATCAACACTAAAAGATTGATAGGTGGGGGGATTGGAATTAAAATGAACATATAAATATGTTTAATATTTCTATTAATTTTAAGAGGGTGGGGTTTTTGTTGGTTATGTTTTTTGTGGTAGCTACCGCTTTTTCTTTGTTTGCTAATGATGCTTATGCATCTGATCCTGAGTGTGATTATGGACCTCCACGCACATGGATTCAAACAAGTAACTTTCTTGGATACTGTAATGCCGATGGGACTTTACCTCAAGAAAAAGTTTGGAATGGTTTGATACCGGGATATGTATATATAGATACATATTACACATCAAAACAGTATGACTATGGTCCTGAAATTTGTGGGATTAATACTTATGGTGCTTGCCCGACTAGTATTTGGGGGTGTTATAAAGAAGCTACTTACTACATAACAGGTTCAGAGCAGGTAATGTGTGATGATGATGGAAATATTTATGATACACAATATGGTAGTTGTCAAGTCAAAAAAGAAATTGTAGATAAACACTGTGACGATAGAAATAGAGGGTGTTACAATACCGACATACCAGGACCAGATTTTTCATTGTGTCCAGATGATTATCTATATTATGATGCAAATAAGGATGTGACTTGTACTAAAGATTTTTATACTTGTAGTGTTACTGATTATGGGGGTGAGATAGGAAAAATTGGATACTGTTTAGCAAATAACATTTGTCCGGACCCTCCTCCTGGTGGAGGTGAGCCAAATTTTTCCATTAGTCTTTCTCCTTTGTTGCAAATAGATACAAAAGGCGATGCGGTTAGTTATACAACATATACAGTTACTCTTACAGCAATAGATGGGTTTTCAAGCAGTGTTTCCTTGACTTCTCCTAGTTGTCCGTCAGGTGCCACTTGTTCTTTTGATGGGGGGTCAACGGTTACTGTTTCTGGCCCTCCCGAGACAAAAATTTTGCGTATTACAGATTTAGATAATGTAAATACAAACACTTATGTTGTCACCGCTCGTGGTATCGGCGGTGGACTTACCCGTAACGGAACAGCTAATTTGCAAGTCAATGATAGTGGTGGTGCCGGTGTTTGTGACCCCAACGCGGTCGGGGTTAATCAATTTGTAAGTTGTGTTTGGGATTACCCGGGAGCAGACGCTAACTTAATCGGTCTTTATGGTATTGACCCAAGTTATACCTTAAAAGGAGTTGGCCCGACTTCTGGTGTTTCAAATCCGGCTGACAACTACTCCATTGCCTATCCGCCGGACGCGGTCTCTGGTTGGACATTTCCCGACAGAGGTCCTGCTGGTGAAAATAATACTTTCTTAGTCAGATGGAGAGGCAACTTTAATTTTACAGGCGGTAAATATGACTTTTCTTTTCCGGATAATACAAGTGTAGATGATGGCGCCAAAATTATTATTGAAGACCCGGTTTTTGGCAACAGGGAAATTACCCCTTACGCCCCTAACGATATTTTAAACCGTTGTTGGAATGTTGCCTGTAATCCGCTGACAATACCAAATGTAGATATTTCAGCTGGAAATCGCACTGTTACCGTAATTTTCAGAGAACATCAAGGAGATGCCAGAATCAAGCTCAATTGGACTAAAGTATCATCAGTGCCTCCAGATAACCCTACAAATGTTACTGCTTCGAATTCAGATTGTCCAGATATAAAACTTAATTGGATTACTGCCGTCGGAGCAGATTCATATAGAATATATAGAAACACTTCAAACTCTGCTCCTGCCAATCCTATAGCATCTGGTGTGGTTATCATCCCGTGGGTTGATTCAAGCGCGACGGTCGGCACAAACTACTATTATTGGGTAGAAAGCTTTAGCAATAGTGAGGGAGTTGGCTCAAGTAAAGTGGCGGCTAATGTAAACGCAACCGGTGGTATGGCTCCAGTTGCTT